>JAYUCM010000360.1:0-18203 GCA_043740355.1 Acidobacteriota bacterium
CCCATCCTGCGGGAGCGCGGCGCAGGCCGCGTGCTCTTCGTTTCGAACGGAGCCGACCCGGCGGCGTTCGCGCGGCCCGCGGATCGCGCGGCCATCCGAAGTCGATTCGGCCTGGGGGAGCGTTTCGTCGCGTCCTTCGTGGGAACGCTGGGGATGGCCCACGGGCTCGACACGGTTCTCGACGCCGCCGGGATCCTGCGCGACAGCGGGGATGTTCTCTTCTGGCTCGTCGGCGAAGGCGCGCGCCGCGCCGCGCTGGAAGCCGAAGCGCGGCGCCGTGGGCTCGACAACGTCAGGTTCGAGGGACAGGTCCCGCGCGAGGCCATTCCGGACGTCCTCGCGGCTTCCGATGCCGCTCTGGTGCTCCTCCGGCCGGACCCGCTGTTCGAGACCGTCCTTCCTTCCAAGATGTTCGAGGCGATGGCGGCGGCGTGCCCGGTCATCCTCGGCGTGCGCGGCGAATCGCGGGCGCTTCTCGAGGAAAGCGGCGGCGGCATCGGCATCGAACCGGGGAGCGGCATCGCTTTGGCCGGCGCGGTTCAAGTGCTCGCGGCCGATCCGGAGCGAAGACGCCGCATGGGTGCCCTCGGCCGCGGCTACGTGACGGCGCGGCTCTCTCACGATGCCCTCGCTCGCGATTACGCCGCGGCGCTTCAGGAGCTCGTGGAGAATTCGAGGCGGTAGGCGATCGTGAGCGGAAGCGACCCGACCGCGTCGAGCCGGACGACGACACACCGCTCCTCGACTCCAAAACGCGGGAAGTAGCGTCCCGCCTCCACGTCGAGACGCGCCGGGTGCTCGGCGACGACGCGAACGACGAGCCGGCCGTTCGACGCTTCGAACGAATCGCTCGTACGCATGCCAGCCGAAAACGCAGGGTGGAGACGCACGCGCGATGCGGCGCGATGCGCGCCGCTGCCCAGGACGACGTCCTCGACGCGCCAGACGTCTCCACCGAGATGCTCCATGCGCCTCCGATGAACCGGGCCTCCGGAAAGATGCCGGTATCCGTCGTGAGACGCTTCGATCGACACGCGCCCTTCCGTCTCCTCGCGCCGCAAATCGAACGGCCGCGCGCGGCGGCCGACACGAAACACACCCCACATCTCCGACTGATCCTGCCCGTCGAGCTCCAGGGTGTTGTGGCTTCGTGTGCTCCGTGCGTACGCGCGCTCCGCCGTCGGCGCGTAATCGAAGACGCCCGCATCAACGACGACACGGATGTCTCCGTGGGAAAGCTCGTACGACAGCGTGTCCGCATGCGCGTGGCCCGGCTGATCGTCGCAGCCGATCTCACCCGCGTCAAAAAGCACCGTCGACCGCTCGCCGACGAGGCGGTGGAGCCCCGCCGACGGAGCACCGCGCGGATCGGGGGTGGGCGACGTGCCGCCGTCGAGCTCGGCCGCGTGAGCGAGGATCCACGCTGTCGGCGGAGCCTGGCCGAGCGCGGAGTCGTTGAAGAGCGGGATCTCACCGTCGGGGTGAGTGACCGAAGCGAGCGCCGCGGCCGTGCGCCTCCTCGCCTCGATCACGCGGCGCCCCAAGTCGCTCCCGTCCTCACCGTTCGCGCGGAGCAAGCGCTCGAAACGGATCAGGTCATCGACGAGAACGGCGTGGTAGCCGGGGGACCGCTCGACGTGGAATCCATCATCGAGGATCTGAGCCGCGAGCTCTTGCGCAACGATCGCGTCTCCGCGTAACCGCCAGCGCTCCGGAGACCGTCCGCGAAGGCATCGTCCGGCCCAGGCCAGAGCGAGAGCGTTCTTGAAGAGGTGGTTGGCACCGAGGTCGGTCTCGAGGTTGGCCTCGAGCCACCAAGCCTGGAGGGCGAGCGCGTCCGTCCGCGCAGCAAGAGCGCCGGCGCCCGCGACGGACAACATCTCGAGAGCGTTGACGATCCGGAGAGAAGCCGGGTACGACTCCCAGCCGGGGCGTGACGCGAACGGATTGGCGGCGATCCACTGGTCCAGGAGCCCGAGGCGGGCGTCGATCGGCTGATCCTCCCTCAACGCGTCGAGCGCGTGGAGATGGTAAGCCCACAGTCGGGTCGGAGCGGTAGTCCAGTCGAGTACGGCGCCGAGGTCGCGCGCGATTGCAACGAAGCGGAAGCCCCCCGGCGGCGTCCACGTCCCGTCGGGCAGAGGCGGTGCGGCGAGGCGCCCGATCTTGGCGGGCACGACCCGGCCGGGATGCGCTCCGAGGGCGTTGGCGACACGCCGCGAGATACCGCGGAACGGGCGACCCAGTCGATGGAGAACGCGGCCCGGAGGCAACCCCCGGAGGGTACGCAGAAGAAGGCCAGGACCTAGCCTGGGCGGCCCCGGATCAGACACCGGCGCCGGCGCCGGTGCCGACGCCTTTCGCGGGGGTCTTGCTCTTCCCGCGCCGTGTCTCTTTTCCACCCTCGGCGTAGTAGTAGCCCGCGTAGGCGTATTCCTTCCCGTAGGCACGATCGAGGTCGACGTTGTTGAGAATGACACCCGCCACGTTGGCACCCACCCTGCGGAACTGCTGCAGGGTGCGCGCGACCAAGTCGCGGTCCGTGTGGTTGTGCCGGATGACGAGCAAGACCACGTCGGCGAGCTCCGCCAGGAGCGTCGCGTCGGCGAGGGAAACGGCCGGAGGCGAATCCAAAAGCACCCAATCGTAGGCTTCGCGGGCCTCCGCGAGGAACCGCTTGAACCGCTCGCCTCCGAGCAGCTCCGGCGGATTCGGCGGGATCGGCCCGCACGTGACGACCTGAAGGTTCTCGCTGCCGGCGGATTTCACATAGGCCCGCCAGTTCAAGAACGGCTGCGGGGCCGCCAGGAAGTCCGTGAGCCCATTGTCGCGCGTGAGCCCGAGGTGGATGTGCTGGGTCGGACGGCGCAGGTCGCAGTCGATGAGCAACACCCTGTCGCCCGCACCGGCGAGAGCACGTCCGAGCTCGGCCGTCGTCGAGGACTTCCCTTCCTGCGGCGCGGTGCTCGTCACGAGCACGATCTTCCGCTCGCGATTCTTGCTGATGAATATCAAGGCGGTTCTCAAGGTCTGGTAGGCCTCCTTGAGCACCGCGGAGCCGGCCTGCGCCCGGTCGAATCGCGGAACGATCGCCAAAGTGTTGAGCTGCAAGAGTCGCTCGATGTCCTCCGGGCGGTGGAACGTGTTGTCCAGGTAGTCGAGGAAGAACGCCGTCGCGATCCCCAGGAACAATCCGATCAGGATGCCCAGAACGAGGTTCAGCCTCTTGTTGGGGGCCACGGGATAGATCGGCGGGATGGCATGGTCGAGCACCGCGATGTTGTTGGCGACGAGCTGCGAGTTGACGCTCACCTCGTTCAATGTCTTCGCGATCACGTCATACATCGCCTTGGTCGTCGCCGCATCGGTCCGGGCGACGTCGTACTTCGACGTCGCGACGCCGGCCTGGAACGCCTGCTGCTCGGTTTGCTTGATATCGGCGCGGAGGTTGCTTTCGTTGCTGACGGCAAGCTCGTACTCGTTCTGGATGGCGCCGAGATGAACGGCGACCTGGCCCCGGATGCGTTGCTTGCTCTTCTCGAGCCTCGACTCGGCCTCCTGGTACGTCGGCGCGCCTGGGCGGTAGGTGACCTTGACCGCCTCGAAGTCCCGTTCGAGGCCGGCCCTGTCGGCCCCGAGCCTCTGGAGCACGTCGTCCTTGGCAAGCTCCGGGATGGACATCGGGTCGCCCTGTCCGTCCTGGATCTGCTGAATCTTGTCCAGAAGCGTCTTGAGGCGGCTGACTTCCAGCTGGGTCGCGTTCAAACCTTCGTTCAGCTTCGCGAGGCGGCTGCGCACGATCTCCTGCTGCGCCTCGGGACTGTAACTTTCGGTCTGTTTCAGGACGTCGAAACGCTTTGCTTCGACCTCCGTCAGCCGCCCCCGGAGCGGATCCATGAGAGAGGTGATCGATTTCAAGGCCTGGGTGGCGTTGTCTTGCGCCCGCTGGAGATTGCGCGCGACGAAAAGGTCGGCGATGGCGTTGACGCAGCGAGCGGCCTCGTCCGCGTTGCCGCCGCGCATGCTGATCTCGATGAGGCCGGTCTCGCGCCGCGGGATGGCACGGACCATATCGCGGAGTCTGCCGACCGGGTCCTTGGCGCCGACAAAACGCGGGTCGTTCTTGAGGCCGAGGGTATCGAACGCCCGTTCGGCGACCGCTCGACTCCGGATGATCTCGACCTGCGTGTTCTGGTACGTCTGTTCGGCGAACCAGCCGTAGCTGCCCGCGCCGATGCCGGTGACATCCTGGCCGGGCGCAAGGCGACGGGCCTGAGGCTGCACCTCGACCGTCGCGGTCGCCTCATAGACGGGAGCGGCCATGAAGCTATAGAGCCCCACGACGCCGACGACGAGCAGGAAGACCGTGACGACGAACCAGCGCCTTTGCCAGACGACGCGCCAGTGCTCGCGGAGGTGAATCTGGCGAGGACCCCCGGTCGTGGCTTCAGTGCTCACAGGAACCGTCGTTTCACGTAAATCACGTCACCGCCCTTGAGTGACGGGTCCGGGACGCGCATCGCACGAATGTCTTTCAGGTTGAAGAGTCGCTTCTTCCCGGTCGAGCCCTCGGACATGATCTGAACTCCCTTGTCGCTCGCCCACTCCGTGAGGCCCCCCACGATGGCGATCGCCTGCATCAACGTCATGCCTCGCTCCAGGGCGACTTTGCTCGCATTGCGCACCTCGCCCTGGACGTAAACATACGGGCGGGCGGGAACGCTGACAATGTCCCCCGATCTCAGGGACGGATTGACCTCGGCGCGCTCGAACGCCCGCCGGTCGACGGGAATCTGGACCTTCCCGTTCCCCCCGGGAGAATCCCGAGAGATGATGAAATCGTCTCCCGCGCCTATCGTCAGCCCATCCGCGTCCGCGATGGCGTCTTTGAGCGTGGCCCCTCCCCGTAGCGCCACGCGTCCCGGCTTGCCGACTTCGCCGATCATCATCACCCAGCGACTCTTGTATTCGGTGATCTGCAAGTCGACCTTCGGATCGACGAGATAGTCCCTCGCGAGCAGCTCGGTCACGTTTTCGGTCGCCTCGCGCACCGTCTGCCCGCCGAGCACGACATCGCCGACGAGGGGCAGCGAGGCCCTTCCGTCGGGGCCGATCACGACTTGTTGCATCAGCTTCGGATCTCCGTTGATGGAGACCTGTATCTTGTCGTCGGGGCCGAGCCGGTAATCGTCGTCGCGCGCCGACGCGAGCTCTCTCGTTTCCGCGAAGCGGCGACGCATCTTGACGGCCACACGCGTCTTCGAGACGTCGATCCTGTCCACGACGCCGGAGGCCATCTTGAGATCGAGACGGACGTGGGCTTCGTCTAGTGGCACGACTTCCCCGGTGCGGAGCAGGCCGTTGCTCTCGCGCTGGAAATCGAGTGGAAACGTCGCTCCGCTCGGGAGCTCGATCGAGACCTTGCCGTCTCCGAACACGAACGACACGTCTTGCTCCGTCCCCGGCGGGAGGGCGACGACGATCTCACCGACCCGGATCCCCGTGTCGGGAGTCGCGTCGGGCGCGGCGATTACGGGCCGCAGCGAAACCGTCGCGAGGACCGCGCACGCAGCCACGAGCGCTCTAGATCCAGCCAAGGACAAACCCTCCGAAAACGACCGTGTCGTTGTAGTCCGCGCCCGGGAAGTTCGAGTACTTCCGGTTCTTCAGGATCGAGACACGAAACACGACATGATCCGCAACCGTCAGGTTAGCATAGACTTCCAGCCGAATCGTCCGGTCGCGACGTAGGATCCCCGGCTCCGTCGACCCCGGTGACGTCGGCTGGCCGTAGGAGTTCTGCGAGAGGCTTACGTCGCCGCCGACGAGGGACCCCAGCGGGAAACGACGCTCGACCGAGCCTCCGATCTGATCGAAAAGGTAATAGTTATTGTCCGGCACGGACGACCGATACGGTTGGCGATGAGCGACGACCGTGAAGGTCGTCCCTCCGCCCACGATCGCGGTCACGCTGGCCTGTCCGATCAGGCCCGAAAAGTCTCTCGCAGCGGCGTTCAGGCCGAAGTCGAGCCGTTCCCACCCCAAGCGGAGGCTGTAGGGTTGCCGGGGGCCGAGTCGCCCCTCGATCTGGGCATAAACCGAGTCCCCGCGTTCGGTTCGAAAAACCTCGGTGGGATCGGAGCTCGGACCGATGGCGAACTGGTCGTAACGGGCACCCAGATAGCCGAAAGCGAGCCGGGTGTTCGAGGAGAGGGGCTGCAGGTAGGCTCCCTCGCCGTCGAATCCTCGGTAGTCGATGAACGGGACATTCAGGGATCGGTCGAATCGTACCGCAGTGCGCTGCAGCGCGAAGCGATAGCCCCGGCCGCCCACGACCTCCCGCGAAGCGGAAACACCTTCGGTGTGGAGCCGGTACGCGTTGCCCTGGAACGCGGCCTCCCCACCGGGGTCGAAGGCGAGCGTCTCGGCGACGCCCGCGATGTGGTGTACGGACAGCTCGAGCGTGTCTTGCGACGCGAAATTCAACGTCAGATCAGCCACTGCGTCGTTCGACGTCTTTCCGGCGGTCTGGCTCGTCCGTTTGTAATCGAGATAGGTCAGCGTATCGCCGAGCCGGAGCATGCTGTTCGAAAAGGGAATCGTCAGCTGCACAGCCGGTTGCACCGTGAGCACCTGGTCCGGGGACGGCGACGCCTCCTCGGACCTCAGGTACACGTTGCTGTCGTACGAGTAACCGGCGGTCAGCGAGGGCGCGATCACGAAGGGCCCCGCCGGGAATCCAACGACTTTCGGCGCCTCGCTGATCGACTGCGCAGAGGCGGCGACGCCGACAAGCGCGAGGGCGATCCACTCCGCCGCGCGCCGCAGCCGCCGGCGCGCCCCAGGGGGTCGTCCCATCATCAGTGCCGTCTCAGCGCTTCCCCTGGGGTGACGGAACGGCGCGACGGTGGGGGGGCGTCGGCCGCGACCACGTCCTGCCGCCGGCGCGCGAGGCGGGCACGCACGGTGACGAGTGCCAAGAAGGCAACGGTAAGAACCGTCAACGAGCCGGCGAGCAAGATGGCCACGACCAGGCTGTTCATGACGACGAGGACGAGCGCTGCGACCGCCAGAGCGATGGCGCAACCGTAAAGCGACAGCACCGCGCTGCGGTGGCTCATTCCGGCTTCGAGCAGGCGATGGTGCAGGTGGCCGCGATCGGGCAGGAACACGCGGTAGGCGTTGCGGGCCATGTACCGTAATCCCCCGCGCCCGGCGGCGTCGCTTCGAATGGAGTTCAACCGGCGCGCGATCGCCATACCGGTGTCCAAGATCGGATAACCCATGATCAACAGCGGCCCCAAGACGGCGACCGCTGCGACGTTCTTCTGACTTCCGTGGATCGAGATCACCGCCACCGAGAACCCGAGGAACATGCTCCCCGAATCGCCCAGAAAGATCTGGGCGGGGTTGAAGTTATACCTGAGGAACCCGACCAGCGATCCGGCCAGAGCCACGCTGACCGCCGATACGGCGATACGCCCGCCGTGAAGCGCGAGAATGGCGACGACCGACATCGTGATCAGCGCGGTACCCGCGGCAAGTCCGTCGAGGCCGTCGATCAGGTTGAACGCGTTCGTGATCCCGACGATCCAGAGGATCGTCACCGGCAGCGACCACCATCCGAGATGGACACCCGTGGAGACGAACGGGATGCCGAGCACTTCGATGCGAAATCCCGTCCACCAGATCGCCGTGGCCGCGAGAATCTGGAACGCGAACTTCCATTTGTACGAGACGGGGCGGATGTCATCCACGAGGCCGAGGATCAGCACCGCGGCAGCGGCGAGGCCGAGAATCGACCAGTAGCCCAAGCGCTCGTATTGGCCGTTCGTGGCATAACCGGTCGCGAACGCGGCGAAGATCAGACCCACGGCGAATCCGATGAACACGGCCACGCCACCCACGCGAGGGATCGGTGTTGGGTGGATCTTGCGTGGTCCCGGGTGATCGACGGCCCCGGTGCGGTGCGCGATGCGTATGATCGAAGGGGTGACGAGCCACGTCGTCACGCCGGCCACGGCGGCGGACAGTACGCCGATCAGCCACATGTGAAGAACTCCTGGAACGCGCCCTCGACAGGCGAATCATATACGACGATCCCCCGGGACTTGCCACGCGGATGACCCGGGGAGAACGCGAACCGCCTCAACCCGGCGATGATTCGTCGAGCCAGCCGAGGCGCCGGGAAACGACCAAGAAAACGATGAGAATGACGAGAACCTTGATGACGCCGCCGACGACGATCGCGACGTTTCCCTCGATCGCGAGCGCCGTCGGCAACAGCGTGAAATAGATGGACTTGCGGATCGGATCGAAACCCGCTCCGGCACCGTACCGCTGGTAGTACCAGCGGTATCCCATGCCCAGAAGCCACATCCCGACGACCACCCCGGGCAGTGAGAAATTCCAGTAGAAGTCGCCGACCATGGATGGCGCAATGTAGGTCTCGCGATCCACGGCGTTCGTCATCCTGAAGGTCTCTCCGAATTCTTGCCCGATGGCGATGTTCGGTTTGTCCGGCCACAGGAAGCGAGGAATGAGCAGACCGATCGGCGCCAGGACGAGCGTCTCGCCGTAGCGGTAATCGACCCAGCGCCCGGTGTCCGACACGATCGCAGCGACGGACGTCACGATCGACATCCGTTTGAGGAACGCGAAGACCGACGCATCCAGGTACTTGTCGGAGGTCCACCGGCGCGCCAGTTCGACAGTCCGATCGAGTCGACGGTTCACGTCGAGGTTACGGTTCACATCGCGAAACGTGTTGTACAAGGGGAAGATGATGAACACGAACAGCAGCACGATGGCGGCAACGCTCTTTACGGGGACCTTGCGTTTGACCTCGTAGTACGCGAGCGCCGGCATGCCGAGCAGCGTGAGGGCCAGACCCTTTCCTCCGAGAGTGAAGAAAAGAACCACCACCGCCATGGCGCTCAAAATCACGAGCAGGAGCATGGCGATCGACGCGCGTAGTCGTTTCGCCCACATCATGTACCAGGCGAGAAACCACCCGAAAAAAAACAGCGGGGCGAACTGCTGAAGAAACGAAAGCGATGACGAGATGCCCTGGTCGCTCAACATGCCTTTAGCCTGGAGCTTCATCACGCTCATACCCACCGCGCCCACGGCGGCCGGGAGGAGGTAGACGAGAAGGCTCTTGGGTACGAACCTTCCGACGGGGGACGGCACGGTCTTCCGGAAGAACAACCCGTAGCCCACCAACAGGGCGAGAAAACCAAACGTTGCGAGGGCGAGCGCGGGTAGGAGAAACGGTCCCAGCCCCGGAAAGCTCAGAGCCTCCGGGACGATCACCAAGTACATCGTTCCCACGCTGAAGTAGAGGAAGGAGAGCACGCTGAGCGGGATGATCACCTCGAACAGGTGGCCTCCTTGGGGATCCGATCGAAGCCCCATGTATGCGAGGAACGCGCCCAAGTAGATCGCCGAGAGCGCGACGAAACCCATGTGCGGAATGAACGCGACGCAGGCCGTCAGCAGAGCCAGGACCACGAAAGTCCCCCCGAACACCAGCGAACGGCTTCGCGGCTGAACAGGTGACGCGACGAAAGCTACTGCGGTGTCCATGGGTGCTCCAATCGATCCAGATACCGTCATCGCCGGGCCGGGTCAAGCTTTTCGGCCAGAGCTTGCTCCAGCCGTGCGCTCTCTTTTTCGCCCTCGGCCAGGAACATCTCGGCCATCGCGCGGTGCGGAGCCGGGTCTTCGGGGTGGACGAGCATTGCCCACCGCAGTGCTTCCTCGGCCTGATCCCACGACCCGGCTTTCTGTGCGACGCGGGAAAACTCGAGGAGGATCCACAGCTCGCGCGGCTGGAGGCGGCGCGCCTCGCGAAGTTGCTCCAGCGCCTCGGGCCAGCGCTCCCGCATGACCGCGATGCGCGCCCGCGTCTGGGCCACCCCCGGCCCGAAGACGGGCTCGCGCACGGCGCGTGCGAGCATGATCTCCGCCTCGTCGAGGCGGCCGAGATCGATGAGCACGAGGCCGAGGTGGAATGCATCCTCGGCGTGACCGAGCGTCGTGGCGGGCATGTTGAGCGCGGCGCGGAGGTCCTGCTCCGCCTCGTCGAGGTGGCCCAGGCGGCGGCCGAGCTGTCCCAACGACAGGAGGTAGCGGTCGCGGGACAGGAGCGGCGCGTCGGCCGGGCCGAGCGCTCGCGCAGTGCGCCAGAAGATCTCCACGAGATCGCGCGGAAGGGACTCGAACGTGAGGTCGGGGTGAGCGTTGAAGTCAGGGAGGACGCGCGCCGCCTCGACCATCGCGCGCAGCGCGTCCTCGTGGAGGCCGTTCCTCTCGAGGAGGAGGACCAGCCGATCGCGGAATTCGAAGCTGCTCGGCTCACGATCGATCGCGGCGCGGGTCAGCCCGATGGCGACACGCCCGTCGTCTCCGATGAGAGGCCAGGGACCGCGATCGAGCGCGGCCAGATCGGTGGTCCGGCGGGACCGAGAGACGTTCTCGCGGCAAGCGTAGACATTGCCGAGCTCGGCGGTCGGCCACGCCGTACCTGGAGATACGATCCGCTGGAGGAGAAATCGAACGGCCGCCGCACGAAGTGCTTTGTCGCCCCCGGGTCCGCTCCTTTCGGATACCGGCAACCGCGACCACGCTTCGACCCGCGACCGGCCTGCGCGCCACAAGGCCTCGGCACGGTCCGCTCCGACGGCGCCGCGCTCAAGGAGGGGCGCGGCCTCGGCGTGGCGTCCCCCCGCGTCGAGCACGAAGCCTCGTCGGTACGCCGATGCCGCCGCGACGCCGGTGGCCGCGCGTGCGGCGAACAGGCCCGCGAGGAGCGCCCCGGCAACGGCGGCGGCGGGAGACGCGACCCTCACCGCCCGCGCCCCCAAGCTTCGAGCGTCTCCGCGATGCGGCTCGCCGCGTGGCCGTCCCAGAGCGGGGGCGGCGGCACCACCCGGCTTTCGGCGGCGAGACTCGCTTCGATCGCCTTGCGGATCCCCTCCGAGGTCGTGCCGGCCAACCGGTTGGTGCCGTGGGTGACCGTGATGGGGCGCTCCGTGTTCCCGCGAATCGTCACGCAGGCCACGCCGAGGATCGTCGTTTCTTCCTGGATGCCGCCACTGTCCGTGAGGACCAGGCGCGCGTCGCTCATCAACCGCACGAAATCCAGATAGCCGAGCGGATCGACGAGACGGATCCCGTGGCCTGAAGCCAGGAGCGCCGCATGGGCGGCGAGTACCGCGCGCGTTCGCGGATGGACCGGAAAGACGATGGGCAACGCGCTCGCGAGCTCGGCAAGCGGCTCGAGAATGCCGCGCAGCGCGTCGGGCGCGTCGACGTTGGCCGGGCGATGAAGGGTCAGGACCGCGTAGCCACCGGCCTGAAGTCCGAGCCGTTCCGGCGCATCGCATCGTGCCGCCGCATCGCGATGCGCGAGCAAGGTGTCGATCATGACGTTGCCGACGAGATGGATGCGAGCCGGCTCGATTCCCTCGCGCTCGAGATTCGCGAGCGCGCTCGCTTCGGTCACGAACAGGAGCTCGGCGATCGCGTCGGTCAGGACGCGGTTGATCTCCTCGGGCATCGTGCGATCGAAGCTGCGCAATCCGGCCTCGACGTGCGCGACCGGGATACCGAGCTTCACCGCGGCGAGGCTGCACGCCAGGGTCGAGTTCACGTCGCCCACGACGAGCACGAGATCGGGTCGCCGCTCGAGGAGAACGGGCTCGAAGCGTTGCAGCACGGCAGCCGTTTGCTGGGCGTGAGACCCGCTCCCCACCTCGAGGTTCACGTCCGGGCGAGGTATGGAGAGCTGCTCGAAGAAGAGCTGCGACATCGCTTCGTCGTAGTGCTGGCCCGTGTGCACGAGCGTCGAGCGGAACGCCGGCCGCGCCGCGCACGCGGCGAGGATCGGCGCGATCTTCATGAAGTTGGGACGCGCGCCCACGACGTGAACGATGTGAAGCTCTCTCATGGGCCCTCGGCCGACCCGGCGCGCGGGGACACCCCGATCGCCGCGATGACGACGAACAACAGCGCGTTGGCCGGGACCTGCAGGTTGAAATCGACGGCCTCGTGCACGGCGATCGCGAGAAGCCCCAGGGCGAGCCCGAGCGACGGCAGCCCGCGGTCGCGTGCGGATTCCGCCCGCACGACTCGCGCCATGCGTGCCACGTACGCCGCGGCGAGCCATGCGACGAGCGCCGCCGTGACGAGGCCGCCGGCGAGGTAGACCTCGAGATAGTCGTTGTGCAGCTGGAGCCAAGCTTCGTTGTCGCCGCGAGGAAGGTAGGCCGGGATGAGCTCGCTGAAGGCGCCGAACCCGCTCCCCGCCAAAGGGTAATCCCCCGCCATCCGGAGTGCGGCGGACCATGCCAGGCCGCGAACATTCGGAGACGCCGATCCAAGGTGCATGGCCGCAAAGTCGGTGAACCGTTCACGCAGAGGGCCGTAGACGGCGATCGCGCCCAGCAACAACCCCGCGGACACCGTGCCTGCGAGCAGAAACCATCGTCCCCGCCCGCGGCGGAGCGCCAGCGCGATCAAAACGATCGAAGCAGAGCCGATCGTCACCGCGCCCGTCTTGCTCGCCGCGAAGATGGCTGCCGCCGCGCCGACGACGGCGCACGCCAGCGCGAGCATCCGTGCATCCGGTCTCCGTTCGCTTGCTGTTCGTCGCGAAGAGGTCCAGAGTCCATACCCGAGCAACCACGGCACGGCGAGTTCCATTGCACCAGCGAAATGGTCAGGGTTCACGTACGGCCCGAACGGCCGGGTCCCCAGCTGGACGGCGCGCAACCAGAGGAGGCGGTCGGGAGCCGTGACGTGATTCAGGATTCCCACGATCGCCAGTGCCACGAACGAGACGAACAGCGTCGCGCGGTACACGCCGGCCCGGCGCTCGTTGGCCGTCCGGCTCGACACGAGCAGGAACGCCAAGAGGAGCGCCGCGTACCAGAAGGCGCGCTCGCGCGTGGCCTCTGGGTGAAGCGACAGTGTGAAGCGCTTCGGAGGGGCCGGGGCCTCCGGACCCAGCTCGAACGCGCCCGCTGGGCCGGCGACCGCCGATGGGGCCTCGGGCACCCGCGCGCGCGCTTCCTCCTCGATCTGCCGCAGCCAGGGACCGCTCCCCTGCCCCTCGGGACCGAACGCGCTCACCTGGACCGACGCCGCCTTGGGACTCAGGGCCGCGACCCACGTGCGAGGCAGCGGAACGGTCTGGGCGAGCGCAAAGGCTCCCAGGAGGAATGCCGGAAGCCACCAAAGCGCGCGACGGCCGAGGCCGAGCCCGGAGAATCCATGACGGACCAGCGCCCAGCCGGCCGCGAGCGCGACGACCGCCGCGGCCGTGCGGTAAGCATCGAGATCGACTCCCCCCCAAAACCACGGCAGCGCGACGACGGCGGCGAGCAGCAAGACGTCCTCTAGGCCCAACGCGCCCGCGATCGTGCGCTCGTCGTGTCGTCTCACCCGCGCCCCATCCCGTGTCAGAGGAGGTCCGTGCGACCGGCCGCGCGGACGGCCTCGACGACCGATTTCATCTTCTCGGACGAGGCACGCGGGACGACCAGGAGCGCATCGGGCGTATCCACGACGACGACCCCGGGAAGGTCAAGAATCGCGATGAGTCGCTTGCCGCCGAAGACGACGGCGCCCTCGCTGCCCAGAATCACGCGTGTGCCGGTGCCCGTCGCACCAGATGCCCCGTGGCGCGCCGCGGCGTCCCACGAGCCGACGTCGTCCCAACCGGCGTCGAGCGGGACGACGACCACGCCGGACGCCTTCTCCATGACCGCGTAATCGACGGAGACCTTTGGTGCGCCGGACCAAGCAGCGCGGGAACCCGCAGCGACCGCATCCGTCGCCCGGAGGATTCCGGGTGCGACGCGCGCGAGCTCTTCGCGGAAGCGCTCGACCCGCCAGACGAACATGCCGCCGTTCCACAGGTAACGTCCGGAGCGTACGAAGCGCCGCGCCTTCTTCGCATCCGGCTTCTCCACGAATTCCAGAACGGGGCTCGCGACGCCGCGGCGCGGCCGCTCACCGACCCTGAGATAACCGAATCCCGTCGCGGCACGACGCGGCGTGATGCCGAGGCAGACGAGCGCCCCGCCTCGCGCCGCGCGACACGCGACCTCGGCCGCGCGCTCGAATGCGCCCGTGCGGGCGATGACGTGGTCGGTGGGGAGCACCATGGCGGTCGCCTGCGGGTCGGCTCGCGCGATGACGGCGCAGGCCAGCGCGATGGCGGGCGCGGTGTCTCGCGGCGACGGCTCGAGGACCAGCCGGTCGCGCCGGAGCTCCTTGATCTCGCGCCGCACGGCGGCGGCCAGCGCCCGCGGCGCGACGACCCAGATTCGCGCGGCGGGGACGAGCCGACGCGCCCGGTCCCACGTCGCGCGAAACAACGAGTCTCCTCCCGCGAGCGGCAGGAACTGCTTCGGGCGCTTCGCCCGGCTCAGGGGCCAGAAGCGCGTCCCGCTTCCGCCGGCGAGCAGCACGACGTGAAGCCGGACGCTTCGAATCACAAAGACTCCCAGGTCCGCCGGAGGCCGTCGCGCACGAGGACCTCGGGCCGGTAGCCGAGGAGCTTCTGCGCCTTCTCGATGTCCGCCAGCGAGTGCTTGATGTCGCCGGGGCGATGCGGCGCGTAGGCGGGTTTGACGTCCCGTCCGGCGAACTCGCCGAGGATCCGCACGAGATCGTTCAAGCTGATCCGCTCTCCGCACGCGATGTTGAAGGCCCCGCCGTGCGCGGCGGGCCCCGCCTCGCATGCGCGCAGGTTGGCCTGCACGACGTTCGCGATGTAGCTGAAGTCTCGCGTCTGCTCGCCGTCGCCGTAGATCGTAGGCTGGGCCCCCCGCTTGACCGCCGTGATGAACAGGGGAATGACCGCCGAGTACTCGCTCGTCGGATCCTGGCGTGGGCCGAACACGTTGAAGTAGCGGAGGGCGATTGCGGGAAGTCCGTAGAGACGGTGAAAGATGCCGCAGTAGGTTTCCCCGGCCAGCTTCTGCAGACCGTAGGGCGAGATCGGGGCCGGGGCCATCGTCTCGACCTTGGGGAGCGTCTCGCTCTCGCCGTACAGCGACGAGGACGACGCCATGACGAACCTCTTGACCTTCTCGTCGCGCGAGGCGACCAGCAGGTTCAAGGTCCCCCCTACGTTGACCCCGTTCGAGGCGATCGGATCCTTCACCGACCGCTGCACCGACGGGATCGCCGCCTGATGCAGGACGTAGTCCGCACCCGCGATCGCACGACGGCACGTGGCGAGATCCCGGATGTCCCCTTCGAGGAGCTCGAACGACCCGCCTCCGGCCTTCGCCCAGGACGGCGCGGCTTCGAGATTCGCGCGGCGTCCCGTCTCGAAGTTGTCCAGAACGCGCACGCCGTCTCCCTTGGCCAGGATCTGTTCGACGAGATTCGAGCCGATGAAGCCTCCGCCACCCGTCACGACGTAAAGCGCCATCACGACCTCCCGACGCAGCTGTAGTCGAACCCCTTGGCACGCATGGCCTCCGGCTCGTAGACGTTGCGGAGGTCGACGATCGTCGGCTTCGTCATGGCGACCCGGAGACGCTCCAGATCCAGGGCCCGGAACTGGTTCCACTCCGTCGCCACGACCAGCGCATCCACCCCCGAGGCGGCCTGGTATTCGTCGTCGCAGTACCGTACGCCCTGGCGCGGCGACTGGGCGGCGATCGGCATGCCGATCGGGTCGAAGGCTTGGATCTTGGCGCCCTCGCCGAGCATCCCGTCGAGGATCGCCATCGCGGGGGACTCCCTCAGGTCGTCCGTGTTGGGTTTGAACGTCAGGCCGAGCAGGCCCACGACCTTGCCCTTGAAGGTGCCGCCCAGCGCCTTCCTCACCTTGCCGAGCGACGTCGCGATCCGGCCCGCGTTGACGTCGATGACGGCCGCCACGATCTTGAGGGGAACGTCGTGGTCCCGGGCCAGCTCGAGAATCGCGCGCGTGTCCTTCGGAAAGCACGATCCTCCGTACCCGGGCCCAGGGTGGAGGAACTTTCTTCCGATGCGCTGGTCGAGCCCCATCCCGCGGGCGACGTCGTGCACGTCGGCACCGACCTTTTCGCACAGGTCCGCCATCTCGTTGATGAAGGAGATCTTCGTCGCCAGGAACGCGTTGGCCGCGTACTTGATCACTTCGGCCGTGACGACGTCGGTCACGACGACGGGCGTCTCGATGAGGTAGAGCGGACGGTACAGGTCCTTCATGATCGCCGCGGCCATCTCGTCCTCGCAGCCGATCACGACCCGGTTGGGTCGCAGGAAGTCTTCGATCGCGGACCCTTCGCGGAGGAACTCCGGGTTCGACGCGACGCTGAAGGGGTGCGTCTCCTTGCGGTGGGTCTCGATGATCTCGCGAACCATCGTCCCGGTGCCCGCGGGGACCGTGCTCTTCGTCACGACCACCTTGTAGGCATTGAGGCTCTCGGCGACCGTACGCGCGACGTCGCGCACGAACGACAGGTCCGCCCGCCCGTCGTTGCCCTGCGGCGTGCCCACGGCGATGAAAACGACCAGCGCACGCTCGACGGCGCCCTTGACATCCGTCGTGAACGAGAGGCGTCCCGCCTTGACGTTCCGTTCGACCAGCGCGTCGAGCCCCGGCTCATAGATGGGCATCTCGTTACGTTCGAGCATGGCGATCTTCGCGGGGTCGTTGTCGACGCAGACGACGTGATTCCCGAATTCGGAGAAGCATGCCCCCGTGACCAGGCCGACGTATCCCGTTCCAACCACCGCGATGTTCATGTCCTTCTCCCGGAAGCGGCGCGCAGGCGCTCCGCTTCAAACCACGCGAGAAACGAGTCCATCCCCGTCTCGAAGCTCGTGCTGGGCGCCCACGCCAGCTCCCGCTTCGCCCGGGACACGTCGGCCCACGTCCGTTCCACGTCGCCGGGTTGGGGCGGGAGCCGCCGGATTTCGGGCATATGCCCCAGGCCGCGCGCCAAGCGGTCGATGACGTCGTTCAAGACGACGGGGTGGGCGCCTCCCAGGTTCCAGATGTGGAATCCCGAGGCGCGCTCGAGCGCGGAAACGATGCCGTCGACGATGTCGTCGACGTAGGTGTAGTCGCGCCCGGTCGTCCCGTCGCCGAAAACCGGGATCTCCCGTCCGGAGGCCATCAGCTCGGCGAATTTCCGGATGGCGAGGTCCGGTCGCTGGCGCGGGCCGAACACCGTGAAGAATCGAAGACATGCGACCTGCATCCCGAACAGGTGATGGTAGGTATGCGCGAGCAGCTCCCCCGCGCGCTTGGTCGCGGCGTACGGGGAGATCGGATGATCGACGGGATCGTCCTCGGCGAACGGTGCTTTGACGTTGTTCCCGTAGACCGACGACGACGACCCGAACACGAATCGGGAGACGCCGCGCCGACGGCACGCCTCGAGCAAGCGCACCGTGCCGTCGAGATTGACCGACGTGTAGAGGACCGGGTCCTCGATCGACGGACGGACCCCGGCACGCGCGGCGAGGTGGACCACGGCGTCGATCGGCGCAGCGTCGAACGCGGCATCGAGGGCCGCCGTGTCGCGAATGTCGCCACTGACGAGGCGCATGCGCGGGCTCTTCGATGCCGCCTCGAGGTTGCGCCGCTTCGCCGCGGCGTCGTAGAAGGGATCGAAGTTGTCGAGGACGACGATATCCCGTCCGCCCGCGAGCAGACGGTCGGTCAGATGCGAGCCGATGAAACCAGCCCCTCCCGTAACGAGGATCGCGCCCATGACACTCCGCTCTTCGCGCTGCAGCGACCTTTACAGCTTAACAACTTTGTGGCGGCCGCTCTTCACGCCCCGTGTCGCGTTGCGCGTATCGAGAACGCGGCGGGCGCTCTTGACGATCGCGGCGTAGTCGAAAACCGAGTGATCGGTGACGATGACGACGAGATCGGCCGCCTTCAGGTTGCGCGGCGTCAGGGCCGAGCCCTTCTCGATCCGGCCGTCCTCGGCGCGGATGGAGCTCGCATACGGATCGTGGAACGACACGCTCGCGCCCTCGTCCTGCAGCAGCCGGATGACGTCCAAGGCCGGGGATTCGCGCGTATCGCTCGTATCCTTCTTATAGGCGACGCCGAGCACGAAGATCTTGGAGCCCTTAACGCTCTTCTTCGCGTCGTTCAACATCGCGGTCGCGCGACGGACGACGACCTCGGGCATGTGCCCGTTGATCTCGGAGGCCAGCTCGATGAAGCGGGC
>JAYUCM010000361.1:0-2978 GCA_043740355.1 Acidobacteriota bacterium
TGGTCATCGGCGTCCACGGTCCGTGCGAGATCACGATCGTGCTGCACGGCGCCTGAGCAGGCCCGCTACGGGCAGGCGCTCAGGTTGACCCGGTTCGTGTTCCCGCAGACGCTCGACGGAACGAATCCGTTCACCGCACCGCCGGCACTCTGGGTGCCCCACGATCCCTCCGTCCCGATCAGATCGTCGGCGACGACCACGAACCAGAGGTCGCCCGCGGGCGCGCTCGTCCAGGAAAACGACCCCGTCGTGCCCATCCCGCAAACGCCGCCTCCGACCTGGTACGTCGCGAGATTCGCCAACGGTCCGTAAACCGCGTGGTACCCCTTGCCGATGCAAGCAGACACGTCCCAGGTCAGATCGATCCCCGATCCATCGACGGTGGCTCGCGTCGCTTTCATCGACGTGCCGAACGTTCCGTCGGGCACAGGAGGGACCGCCGGTGCCGCCGGCCGTCCCATGTCCAGCTGAATCTCGGTCTGCGTGAGCGCGCGATTGTAGAGGCGCACGTCGTCGAGACGGCCGCTGTAACCCTGGCCCAGGCCTCCATCCACGCCGATCAGCAGGTCGGTCGGGCGCGCCTGGATGTTGGCGGCGATGGGCGTTGCGAGCTTCGATACGCCGTCGAGGTAACCCTTCACGACGGTTCCGTCGAACGTGAACGCCAGGTGCGTCCACACCCCGAGCGAAGGCGTGATCGAGTAGGGGCCGCGAGACGTCTCCGTCGTGTCGCCGAAGTAGAAATCGAGCGTATGGAGCCCGTTCGCGTCGTACTCGACGCCGTACTGGTACGGGGGGCTCCCGGCCGTCCCGCTGGTCCACGGCTTGGCGAGGAGCACATAGTCATCAGCACTGCCTGCGGTGATGTTGGCCCACATCTCGATGGTGAGTCCCGAGCCGGCGATGTTGAGGCTCGAGGAGTTCGTGGCGCGCACGTAGTCGGTCGTGCCGTCGAACGACAGCCCGCCGGCGTAGTGCCCGGAAGCCGTCCACGTGGCGTTGGTCACGGTCCCGCGGTTCCCCGCGCCCGACGAATCGAGGGCGAGCGTTCCCGTGCCCTCGTCGAACGAGTAGGCGGCGACCAGGCCGAAGGCCTGGCCGTTCGACACCGTCACGGGCACGTTCGTCGCGGTCGTCGTGTTCCCCCTGGCGTCCCGTGCCCGAGCGGACACCGTGTGCGATCCGTTCGCGGTGAACACGGTGTCCCAGACGACGGCGAAGGGCGGGGCGACGTCCTCGGCGCCGAACGACGCACCATCCAAGAGGAACTGCACGCCGGCGACGCCCACGTCGTCGCCGGCGGTCGCCGTCACCGTGACGTCCCCGGACAACACCGCGTTCGGCGTCGGCACGGTCACCGCCACGGTCGGCGGCGTTGCGTCCGCGGTCGCCGAAACGGCGACCTCGTTCGACTTCACGCCGACGTTGCCGTTGGCGTCTTGGGCGGTGACCACGTAGTAGTAGGTCGCGGTCGCGAAGCCGGTGTCGTCAAAGTTGGTCGTCGGGGACTGCCCGACCCGGTTGGCGGGGGACGGCGTCACGTTGGGCGCGGATCCGCGGTGCACGTTGTAGAGGGCGACGCCGAGGTTGTCGGTCGCGGGGCTCCAGGTGAGCGTCACCTTGCCGGGCGACGGGCTTGCGGCGAGGTTGCTCGGCGCGGTCGGCGGGATCGCGTCTTCCCAGGGCGCCGGGAATCGGAGGATCGAGCTCACCGACGGAATTCCGTTGGCGTCCACGAGGAACAGCATGTAGTGGCCGGGCGGCGCGACGTTCACGCTGGTGGGCGCCGTCACGTCCAGGCCGCCGCCGATCGGAGCGAAGGAGAGCTCCACGTAGCGCTGATTCTGGTTGAAGGCGTGCGTGACCGAGCCCAAGCGCAGGAGCGTCACCCTGGCGATCCCGGCGCCGTTAGGAGTTCCGACGTTGAAATGGCTGTTGTACTGGACGACCGCGGGCGCGGAGGTGATCGTCGGGCGCGCGCCGTTGAACAGATAGGGCGGGGAGAAGATCTCGGCGCTCGGGAAGTCGGGACCGTAGCGGCCGCCCCCCGACACCAATACCCGCGCGTCGGGAAGGAGCAGCGCGGTCGAGTGGTAGAGCCTCGGCTCCGACATCGCTGCGAGGGCGGTGAAGGTTTCGGTCGCGGGCGACCAGAGCGCCGCCGCCTTGACGGCGGAGCTGGTCGCGTAGACGTCGGAGGTCGTGCCGCCGCCGACCAGCAGGACGTTTCCATCGGGGAGCATCGTCAGATTGTGCTGCGTGCGTTGATCGGTCATGGGGGCGACAGCCCGCCAGGTCGGCGACGGCAGGTTCATGTCGATGACCCAGGCAGTCGCCGCCGCCGTGGCGGCGGGATAGTCGGGACTCCGCGCCGAGCCCGTCTTGAGGATCTTGCCGGGCCGGTACATCACGGAGCTGCCACCGTCTCTCAGCGTCGGATCGACGACCGTCCACGTCTGCGCGGTCAAGTCCAGCACCCTCGAGACGATGGGGTCTTCCTGAGTCGAGGCCGCGAAAACCCGGCCGTCCGGTAGGACGTGCATGTGCGGGTACAGCGGCAGACTGAGGGACGCCCCCGTCAACTGGGACCACGTGTTGGTGTTCGGATCGTACATCTCCGGAATGAGCGCGATGCCGTCGTGGGAGCCGTTGGGGTCGCCGCAGGTCGGGCAATCGATGGCCCCGGATGTGGCGAGGACCTTGCCGTTGGGCAAAGCGGTCGCCGTGGGATACCAGCGGCCGTAGGTCATCGACGCGCCCGTGGACCATGCTTGCGTCGTCGGGTTGAAAATCGTCGCCGCTTGCAGGCCGACGAGCGTCGATACGTGTCCTCCCACGACGAGGACGCGGCCGTCGCCCAAGACAGTGTGCCCGGAGCAGAACAGGTTCGCGCTGTTGTAGGGCCGGCTCGTCAAGGTGTCGGCGATCGGGTCCCACACCTGCACGCCCGCGCTGTTGGTGTGGTCGTCGTACATGAG
>JAYUCM010000362.1:0-2956 GCA_043740355.1 Acidobacteriota bacterium
GCGGGATCGGCGACACGGCGGGCATTCAGGTCGAGCGATGCGACCTCGCCCGCGGGAAAAACCGCGAGCAGGCCGCCGCGCGAAAGCCACGAGAACGCACCCCGAAGCGCCGAGGCGTTGACGCGCGCCGACCCTTCTCGCGCAAAGGGATCCACGAACAGGAACAGATCGCGGAGCTCCGGGATGCGGCCGAGGAGGAAATTCGCGAAGAGCTTCACGTCGGGACGGACCAGCATGAGAGCGCGCGCGAGGGCGATTCCCTCGATTCCGCCGAACGGATGGTTCGCGACGACGACGACCGGTCCCGTCTTCGGGATGCGGGAGAGATCGGCGTCGCCGACGCGCAAGGTAACGCCGAGATGGTCGAGGAGCCACGCGAGGAAGGCCTCGCCCGTGACGCCCGCCGGGCGGGCGCGGTGGATGCGGTCGAGTTGGGTGAGGCCGAAAGCGCGCTCGAGGACCCGGCGGGCCGGCTCGAAGCGCGGCCAATCGAGCGAAAAAACCGGATCGTCGGGGACGCTCACGCGCGCCCGTCGTCGGCGATCAGGGCGGCGGATCCGGCGAGCTCGAGATCCAAGGACGCCCCGGGACTGGCCGGATCGATCACGGCAAGCCCGCGACGGGGCCACCAGACGAGGGAGGCGACGCCGCGCGACCCGTCGACGCGCACCTGCGTGACGCTCCGTGTCGCGCTCTCATCTCGGGTCATGAAGGGCGCGGACGCTTCGTCGCCCGCGGGAGCGACGACATGAAGCGTCGGCAGCCCGTGCGCCTCCGGCTCGCCGGCGGCGCGCCACGCGGCGAACGCGCGGCTTCGCCACACCGCGACGTCGGGTTCGCGCCACGACGACGAGGTCAGAAACGTGAAGCCCGGAAGGACGGCCTCGCGCCTTAGTCCCGCGCCGCGCCGCCAGCGCAGGACCTCCCCGCCGTCTTTCGACGCGACGAGCAGCGTGAACGACGGGTAGGCGGAGAAATCGAGCGCATCGGGCAGGCGCGCAGGCCCCACACCGTCCTGCCCCTCGAGGATCCGCGGGATGATCGATCCGCGACTCGGCACGGCCGGGTTCCCCCGCAGCGCCTCGTCCGAAGGCTCGTAGCCGTTCAACACGCAGCTCACGACGCCTCGATCGTTGACGCCGATCCACGTCCCGCCGGAGGCGCTGTCGAAAGGCGCGAGCCACGACGGCCGCCCGGGCTCGCCGGGAATCCGGCGCGGCGCCTCTTCGGGCGCCCGATCGAAGAGCTCGTCCCGGTTCATCGTGAGGAGAAGGGACCCGGCGCCGCAGCGCAGAGTGACGGTGCACATCAGCCGTTCATCGCGAACGACTCGCGGTGGGCCTCGGTCGAGTAGGCGACTGCCAGCCGCGAAGGGAGCTCGACACCCGCCGCGCGCGCGGCGAAGACCATGATGGCGATGTGATGAACCGTGTGCCCCGACAGGAAGACGAGCTCGCGGTCGAGACGAGTAGGCGACGACATCGGCGGCCGTCCCGGCGCCGCGGACTGCGTCACAGTCAGCGGGCTGGCGAGATCACCGTTTCGGATCGCGGCGAGCGAGCACGCGATCGCGTCGAGCGCGTCGCGCATCGCCCGCGGATCGCGCTCGAGTCGAAGGTCGCGAGGCCGGGCGTCGTAGTCGACCGAGCCGGAGCGCCAACCGTCGAGCAGGAGCCCGAAGTGGTCGACGCAATGCCTCAAGTGGGGCCCGACGGACGGGAAGGCCGCCGGGTCGTGTTCGACGACCGCGGCGACGACCGCATGGCAGCGGAGGCACGCTTCGAGGCAGCCCGCGACGACGTCCGGGATCTGCTCCTGGGGGATGACCTTCATGGGGCCGACACCTCGCAGTAGGGCGGGCAAGTCTCTCAGGGAACCCGGGAAGCCGCAACCCGAGGCCCTCGGATCGTAGGCCTCCACGGCCTCGGTCGCGGGCGGCGGCTCTCTAGGTTTCGATCACGGGCCCGCGGGGGCGAGGGTCCGGCCCCTTTCTTTCGACAGGTATCATCATGCGCACGGTTTCGCGCATCTGATGGAGGGTGAAAGGCTTCCGGATCACGCGAGCGCCGCAAGCCTGAACCCGAACCGCTTCGTCGTGCTCGAGCTGGCGGTCGGCCAGGACGAATACGCGCCCGTGCAGCTCGGGGTCCGCGAGAATGGTCTGCTCGATCCAGAGCAGTGGATTGTGGCCGTCGATGACCAAGTCGAGGACGACGACGTCGATGCGGAGCGAGCGCAGGATCTCGGATGCCTCGACGACACCCGTCGCGGCGAAGCACACGTGGCCGTCGGCCTCGAGAGCCAGTTTGACCAGCTCCGCCAAGAACGTCTTGTGGTCGACGACCAAGACCTTCATCATCGTCCCCCATCGCGCCGACCGAGTAAGGTGAATTCACCCAGGGCACGGTGCTCCGGAAAGTATACGGTCGTGGCGTGGGAAGTTGGGATCGCGTTCAGGGAATTTCTTCCCGGTCGGTTGTGTTTTGGGTGTTTGGAGGGGTGATGACGAGCAAGATTCGAAAGACCGAAGCCGAATGGCGGGCCCAGCTCAACGCGGAGGAATACCGGGTCGCTCGCGAAAAGGGTACCGAGCCCCCCTTCACCGGCAGGTATTGGGATTGTCACGAAGACGGCATGTATGCGTGTGTCGGCTGCGGCGCGCCGCTGTTCGATGCCGCGAGCAAATTCGACAGCGGGACCGGCTGGCCGAGCTACGCGGCGCCCGCGTCGGAAGGCGCCGTCGAAACCGAGACCGATCGAAAGTTCTCCATGTCGCGCACGGAGATCCACTGCGCGCGGTGCGAATCTCACCTGGGACACGTCTTTCCCGACGGCCCCGGGCCGACGGGAATGCGCTACTGCGTCAACAGTGCCAGCCTGAAGTTCCAGAAGAAATAGGGGTCAGGTCTCCCACTGGGAAATAGGGGACACTCCCCTTTCTTAGGAGGACACTCTG
>JAYUCM010000363.1:0-7172 GCA_043740355.1 Acidobacteriota bacterium
TCTCGTGAACAATGCTGGAATCACCCGGGACAACCTCCTGATGCGGATGAACAAGGAGGATTGGAGCCAGGTGATCGACACCAATCTCTCGGGGATCTACCGCATCTGTCGCTCGCTGGTCCCCTCCATGGTGAAGGCGCGGTACGGAAGAATCGTGAACGTCACGTCGGTCGTCGCACGCAGCGGAAACCCGGGCCAGGCGAACTACGCCGCGGCCAAGGCGGGCGTCGAAGGGTTCACGCGCTCCTTGGCCCGCGAGCTGGCATCCCGCAACATCACGGTGAACTGCGTCGCCCCGGGGTTCATCGACACCGACATGACGGGGAAGCTGACGGAGGCGCAGCGCGACGCGCTCCTTTCGCAAGTCCCCATGAAGCGCCTCGGGAGGCCCGACGAGGTCGCCGCGGGCGTGACCTACCTCTTGAGCGATCAATCCGCGTACGTGACGGGAATCACCCTCGACATCAACGGCGGAATGTACATGTAAGCAGGCCAACCGGACGGACCCCCCGGTGCGGGGCCGGCCGCAATTCGGGACGGAGGAAAAGAGCGATGGCTTCCATCGAAGACAAGGTCAAGAACATCATCGTGGAGCAGCTGGGCGTCGACGAAAAGGAGGTCAAGCCCGAGGCGCACTTCGTGGACGATCTGGGGGCGGATTCCCTCGATGTCGTCGAGCTCGTCATGGCACTCGAGGAAGAATTCAAGCTCGAGATCAGCGACGAGGACGCCGAAAAGCTCACGACCGTGAAGCAGGCCATCGACTACATCGGGGCCCACGCTAAGGTCTGACCGTGCGCCGCCGCGTCGTCATCACCGGCGTCGGGGTCGTCTCCCCGCTCGGCCTGGACGCGCCGTCCACCTGGTCGGCGCTCGTCGCGGGGAAGAGCGGCATCGGGCCGATCACCAAGTTCGACCCATCCGCGTTCTCGTGCCGGATCGGCGGAGAGGTTCGCGGATTCGACCCCGCGAACTACATCGACCGCAAAGAAGTCAAGAAGATGGATTCGTTCATCCAGTTCGCGATCGCCGCCTCGAAGGAAGCGGTGACCGACTCCGGGCTGAGAATCGACGCGGACAACGCCGAGAGGGTGGGGGTCTACATCGGGTCCGGCATCGGGGGCATGCCGCTCTTCGAAGAGACCCACAAGGCCTTGCTCGACAAGGGGCCGCGGAAGATCTCGCCGTTTTTCATCCCGGGCATGATCATCAATCTCGCCGCGGGACAGGTCTCGATCATCTACGGAGCGAAGGGCCCCAACCTCGCCTGCGCCACCGCCTGCGCGACCGGGAACCACGCGATCGGCGAAGCGATGCGTCTCATCCGCGAGGATTACGCCGACGCGATGATCGCGGGAGGGACCGACGCGACCATCGTGCCGCTCGCCGTCGGCGGCTTCTGCGCGATGAAGGCGCTCTCGACGCGAAACGACGAGCCCGAAAGGGCGTCTCGCCCGTTCGACGCGGATCGCGACGGCTTCGTGATCGGCGAAGGCGCGGGAATCCTCGTGCTCGAAGAAAGAGAGATGGCGATGGCGCGGGGGGCGACGATCTACGCGGAGCTTGCGGGATACGGCTTGTCCGGCGACGCGTACCACATCTCCGCGCCGTCCCCCAACGGCGAGGGGGCGGCGCGCGCCATGCGCGGTGCGCTGAAAGACGCCAAGCTCGAAGCGCGCGAGATCGACTACATCAACGCTCACGGGACCTCCACCCCGGTCGGCGACACGATCGAAACGCTCGCCGTGAAATCGGTTTTCGGAGCCCACGCGCCGAAAGTGGCGTTCGCATCGACGAAATCGATGACCGGCCACCTTCTGGGAGCGGCGGGAGGATTGGAGAGCGTGATCACGTCGCTCGCCGTGCGCGACGGGATCGTTCCGCCGACGATCAACTACGAGACTGCGGATCCCTCGTGCGATCTCGACTGCGTTCCCAACACCGCGCGCCGGATGCCGATCGGGGCCGCGCTCAACAACTCGTTCGGCTTCGGAGGCACGAACGCGTCACTTCTGATGACGCGGCACTCCGCATGAAGATCCTGATCTGCAGCAAGCACGTCCCCGACACGGAAGCGAAGATCAAGGTCGGCGCGGATGGGAAGAACCCCGATCTGGCCGGCGTCAAGATGATCATCTCTCCGTACGACGAGTTCGCCCTCGAAGAGGCGCTCCTCTTCAAAGACCGGGAACTCACCACCGACGTGGTGGTCTTGAGCGCCGGCGACGACGGTGCTCAAGGATCGCTGCGGCAGGCGCTGGCGATGGGCGCCGACCGCGCGATTCACGTCGCGGATGCGTCGTTGGCCACCGCGGATCCTCTGACGCGCGCGCGCGCCCTCGCGGCCGCGATCCGCGAGGAAGCTCCCGAGCTCGTCTTCACGGGAAAGACGGGGTTCGGCGACGACGAGGGGCAAGTGGGCCCGATGCTCGGAGAGCTCCTGGACCGCCCTCACGCGGGCGCGGTGGACGATCTGACGTTGACCTCCGGCCGTTTCACGGCCCGTCGCGGCATCGAGGGTGCGGTCGAGATCGTCGAAGGGGATCTCCCCGCGGTCATCACTTGGGACAAGGGTAAGCAACAGCCGCGCTACCCCTCGCTGCGGGGCATCATGGCCGCGAAGAAGAAGCCCCTCGTCGTGAAGACGGCCGCCGAGCTCGGGCTTTCGCCTTCCGGCTCGTTCGTCGTTCGCGAGTCGATCGAGCTCCCTCCGCCGCGCCCCGAAGGAAAGCTGATCACGGGAGACGCCGGAGAAGCCGCGACGATGTTGGCCCGCCTGCTGCGCGAAGAGGCGAAGGTGATCTGATGGGCGCGATCCTCGTCCTTCTCGAGCAGCGCGGCGGCGACCTCAAAGCGTCGAGCCTGCAGGCCGTCTCGACCGCCAGGCGCCTCGCCGATGCGACGGGGGACAGCGTCATCGCGCTCGCTCTCGGTTCGACGGCCGCTGCCGGTGCGGAGCTCGCGGGGGCGCACGGCGCCGATCGCCTCCTGGCCGTCTCCGATGCAACGCTCGACCTCTACGCCCCCGAAATCTACGCCGCGACGCTGGCCGAGGCGGCACGATCGTCCGCCGCGGACACGGTTCTTCTCGCGGGCACGAGCCTGGGCCGGGACGTCGCCGCGCGCACCTGCGCACGTCTCGCGACCGGGCTGCTCTCCGACGTCGTCGAGATCGAGCGCTCGGCCGGCGGCAAGCTTCGCGGGAAGCGTCCGGTCTATTCGGGGAAGGCGTACGCTTGGGCCGCGGTCCCCGACGCGCGGCCGTCGATGGCCACGCTGCGCCCCAACGCTTTCGCCGCGGTGTCCTCGGGCGCAAGGAAGGCGGAGGTCGTCGCGTTCGCCCCGGCCGCCGTTCCCGTGCGAGCCCGCGTCACGCGACTGGAAACGCCGAAGGCTGCGGAGCAAGACGTCGCCGAGGCCTCGATCGTCGTCAGCGGAGGTCGCGGCCTCAAGGCGCCGGAGCATTTCGCGCTGGTGCGCGACCTCGCGGCCGCCCTGGGTGCTGCTGTCGGCGCGTCGCGCGCGGTGGTCGACGCCGGCTGGATCTCTCACGCGCATCAGGTCGGCCAAACGGGAAAGGTCGTCTCGCCCAGCCTCTACATCGCGTGCGGAGTCTCCGGCGCGATCCAACACCTGGCCGGCATGTCGTCGTCGAAAGTGATCGTCGCGATCAACAAAGACCCCGAGGCGCCCATCTTCAAGGTGGCGACCTACGGCATCGTCGGCGACGTCTTCGAGGTCCTACCGAAGCTGACCGAAGCGATCACCAAGCTGAGGTCTTGAAAAAGGGGAGTGTCCCCTTTATCTAGACCTCGTCGAAGAAGTACGGCTTCAAGCACTGGATCCTGTTCTCGTAGTCTTTCGGGTACAGGAACCACGTCGCCGCCGAGACGGACGAGAGCAGCGAGTTCCCGTCTTGGGGCGTGAAGCAGTAGCCCACGATCTCCGTCTCGTTGCGCACCGTCACCGTCGGCCAGGCGACCACGGTGACGTTCAAGATGCGCCCGAAATGGCCGTAGTCGCGGCCGAACGAGAAGACGGTGTTCGCCGAAGCCTTGTAGGTGATCGCCATGCGGTCGTTCCGCTTGACGTGCTCGAGCAGCTGCTTCGTCGTGGTGGCTTTCTTGACCCTGATATCGAAGAAGATCATGTGCATGTACTGCGTGTTGAGCACGACGGCGGACGAGAACAGATCCATGTCGTAGCCCATCGTGTTGAACAGGGCCCACGCATCGCGGGCGTGGTGCGTGCCGAAGCGCGGGTCCTTGTGCTTGCCGACCTCCGGCGACGCGACGAAGCTGTCGTCCTGCGAAAGATCGGAGGCGCGGCGCATGCACACGAAACGGCCGTCGACGAGATTGCCCGGACCGCCGTCTTGGAGCGCCAGCGTATGGATGAGGATCGACAAGTTGTGCGTGTTGCACGAGACGACTTGAACGAACTGATCGTCCCCTTGGCGGAGCGCTCCGTCGTTGATGCCGCGGGCGTACGGCTTTCCGAAGCCGAACTCGCTTCCCTGGGCGATGAATCCGCGCGTATTGTGCGTGAACTTGCTGTAGAACTCGTTCTTGTTCGCGATCCCGACGCCCGACGGCGTGCAGTCGATCACGACCGACGCGCGCTCCAAGGCCTCCATTGACTCGTAGGCAGGGTCCATGCCGAGATCCCGAAAGCCCTTGTCGGCGCCGGCGTCGACGCAGAGTCGTGCTCCGCGCTTGGTGAGGTTGACGACCTTCGATCGGTCGTGGAGGAGCGGCGTCCTCTTGTGAAACGTCACCTCGTCGATCCCGAGAGGCCCCTTCATTTGGGTGAGGAGTCCGATCAACGGTTCGCCGATCGTGCCCGTGCCGATGACATGAACGATCGCTTTGTCGGCCATGACGCGCTCCGGAGGAAGGTGGCCGAGGACTATGACATCGGCCTCCGCCAACCGTCAAGCGCAAGGCGCCGTCGGCAACGGCGCGCCTGCTAGAATCCGTCAGGCGCCAAGACGTGCGCGATCCGGAGTCTCCGCCATGGGCGAGCACGAAAAGAGCACGATCCCGTCGATGACCGTCGGCGAGCTGTTGCAAGACGACGCCGCCGCGTCGCTCAACCTCGTGCTCGTGTCGGGCGGGGACGGAATCGACAACATCGTCGACCGCCCTCGCATCCAGAAGCCCGGCCTCGCGCTGGCGGGATTTCTCGAGCACATCCACCCCGGGCGCGTTCAGGTGCTGGGCAAGTCCGAGACGAGCTTTCTCAACGAGCGCGCTCCCGCCGAGCGCTCGCGCATCGTCTCGCAGCTGTGCCGGCAGGGGGTGAGCTGCTTCGTGCTGACGACGGGGCTCGAGCCGCCCGCCGAGCTCATGGACGAGACCGAGCGCCACGGCGTGCCGCTCTTGCGCACCGAGCTGTCGTCCGCGACGACGATCGAGCGCCTGACGCGCTACCTCGAGGACAGGCTCGCCCCGCGGACGGTGGTTCACGGCGTCTTCCTCGACGTCTACGGGCTCGGCGTGCTTCTCATCGGCGACAGCGGGGTGGGGAAGAGCGAATGCGCGATCGAGCTCGTCGTGCGCGGGCACCGGCTCGTTTCCGACGACGTCGTCGAGATCAAGCAGATGGGCGATCACCTCGTGGGCACCGGACCGACGTTGACGCGGTACCACATGGAGCTGCGAGGCGTCGGGATCATCAACGTCAAGGACCTGTTCGGGGTCGCCTCGGTGCGGCTGACGAAGTTCATCGAATACGTCATCAAGCTCGACCCGTGGAAGCCGGGAAAGAAATACGACCGGCTCGGCCTGGACGACAACGGGCACCAGATCCTCGGCATCACGCTGCCGTACGTCGAGATGCCGGTGGGGCCGGGGCGCAATCTCTCGGTGCTGATCGAGGTCGCCGCGCGGCACCACCTTCTGAAGCTGATGGGCTATCACCCGGCGCGCGAGCTGGCCCACAGGCTTCGCGAGCGCATCCAGACGCCGGTCGACGAGGCGGCGGGGGGCACGATCGCCAACCGCGAGCCGGACGACGGAGAGATCCGATGATGGAACGCCTCGTCGTCATCACCGGCCTATCGGGGTCCGGCAAGTCGCTCGCGGCGCGCTGTCTCGAGGACATGAACTTCTTCTGCGTCGACAATCTTCCCGTCAACCTGATTCCCCAGTTCTACGAGCTGCTCCTTAGGAGCGGAGGGGCGATCCCGCGCGGCGCGATCGTCGTGGACGCGCGCGAACGGGCGTTTCTCGCCGGCTTCCCCGAGACGCTCGAGACGCTCAAGGCCAACGGCGCGCCGGTGACGTTGTTGTTCTTCGAGTGCACCGGCGACATTCTCACGCGCCGTTTCAGCGAGAGCCGCCGTCCACACCCGATGCAAGACCCCGGAGGCTCGCTCGAAAAGGCGATCCAGGACGAGCGGGCCATACTCGCCCCGCTTCGCGACATCGCGGACAGGATCATCGACACGAGCCACTTCAACGCGCACGAGCTGCGGTCGTTTCTCAAGGCTTCGTTCGGACAGCACCACCAGACGGCGACGCTGAACGTCCACGTCGTCTCATTCGGGTTCAAATACGGCGTGCCGGCCGAGGCCGACCTGCTGTTCGACGTCCGCTTCATCCCGAACCCGTTCTTCGTCGACGCGCTGCGGCGTTTGGACGGGCGGCACGCGGAAGTCCGCGCGTTCCTGGACGCGCGCCCCGAAGCGAAGGAGTTCCTCGTGCGGATCAAGGACCTCCTCGATTTCCTGATCCCGCACTACGCCTCCGAGGGGAAGAGCTACCTGACCATCACCATCGGCTGCACCGGGGGCAAGCACCGCTCGGTGGCGCTGGCGGAGGAGATCCGCGAGCATTTCGTCGAGAACGGCGTGCCGGTGTCGGTCACGCACCGCGATCTCGGGAAGGAGTGACGCGGATGAAAACAGGCGCCCCGGGACTCCTGGTCGTCACGCACGGCCGTCTCGCCGACGAGATGGAGAAGGCGGCCCGCCGCATCGTCGGGGACGTGCCGACGCTCTCGTCCATCTCGCTCGACTGGGACGACGACGTCGCGGACGCGCGGCGGCGCATCGAGGAAGGGATCGCCAAGGTCGCCGTCGAGGGACGGGTGTTGATCCTGACCGACATGTTCGGCGGGACGCCGTCGAACGTCGCCCTGTCGCTGCTCGAGCCGGGCCGCGTCGACGT
>JAYUCM010000364.1:0-18005 GCA_043740355.1 Acidobacteriota bacterium
GGAGATGAAAGTACCGGGCCGCGCCTGGCTCGAGTTCGAGGTCTCTCAAGCGGAGGGCGGATCGATCATCCACCAGACGGCGGTTTTCGATCCCGCCGGACTGTGGGGCCTGGTCTACTGGTACGCGGTCTACCCTCTGCACGCCCGCATCTTCAAGGGGATGCTCGCCGCGATCGCCACACGAGCCGTGAAAGGCGAGCCGGCGGCGTCCTAGGGCGCCGCGACCACGATCGCCGCGCAAGGCTTCTTCCCCACGCGGCGGTAGCCGTGGGCCACGGACGCGTCGAAGTACATGGAGTCCCCCTCTTCAAGCATGTGCTCCTCTTTCCCGAATCGCACCTCGAGGCTTCCCTTTGATAGATAGATCAGTTCGACGCCGCCATGGTGGTGCCGTCGCACCTTGTCCTGCGCCAGGGGATGGAACTCCGCGTAGTAGGCATTGAGGCGGCGATCCTTCACCGGGAAGTCCAGGCTCTCGAAGTGATAGGCGGGGTCATCGGAATCGGGCGCTTCCGGGAAGCGTTGCCTGTCCTTTCGCCGCACGATGGCGAGCACCGGCCCGCTCTCCGGGGCGGAGAAGAAGTGCTCCAACCCGACGTTGAACACCATCGAGATCCGGAGAAGCGTCGGAAGGGTGGGGAACAGCTTCCCGTTCTCGAGCTTCGAAATCAGAGCCGGAGAGAGGCTCGTGTGCTTCCCCAGATCGACCAGCCCCATCTTCTTTCGGAGCCGCAGGGCCCTGAGCTTTTCACCGACGGAGTACTTCGAAAGGCCGTCTTCCAGAGTCTTTGAGAGCACGTCCAACCTCCTTTTGACTGTCGGTCAAGAAATCAGCCGCTTTGTGATTGTAGCTCACATGAGTTTTCATTGTAGGCTAAGATTTTATTGTTAAGCAAATCTGTTTACTCTACGATCACTTTGTCGACAGCTTAGTAGGCCCGACAAGCCTCAAGGAGAAGACCAATGAAGACCCTCTTGAATCGTTTGATCGTTCTCGCAGCCGTTCTCGCCATCGGAACCACAGCATGGGCCGGGACTTTTAACACGCGCTCCAAGAACCGCTCGGACAACGCCTACCAGAATCGCCAGCAGTCCTCGTTGAACATCGTCAACAGGCTCGAGCGGCTCGGGAACTTCACGATCCTGCTCACCGCCCTGGAGACGGCCAACCTCAAGGATGCGGTTGCAACGGGGGGTCCCTTCACCCTGTTCGCGCCGACCGACCAGGCGTTCGCCGATCTCCTCGCCCAGCTCCGCATCACCGCCCCCGAGCTGCTCGCCAACCCGGACCTCGCGAGCATCCTGCTCTACCACGTGGTGCCCGGCCGCGAGCGCGCGGGACAACTTCTCGCCTCGAGTACGCAGGCAACGCTGTCGGACGGCAAGTCCGTCCTCGTCGTCCTCGAGGGAACCGACGTGCTCGTCAATCGAGCGAAGGTCACGCGGGCCAACGTGCCCGCGAGCAACGGCGTCATCCACGTCATCAATAAGGTCCTGCTGCCTCCGGCCGAGCCCACGACCATCAACAGCATCGTCGATGTACTCCAATTGGACGGACGCTTCTCGGTTCTCCTGGCGGCCCTCGATGTGACCGGGCTCGACGACGCGGTGGCAGGTGCCGGCCCGTTCACCCTCTTTGCGCCCACGGACGAGGCGTTCGGCACTCTACTGGCCGATCTGGGAGTCACCGCCGATCAACTCCTCGCGAGACCCGATCTGTCGAGCATCCTCCTCTACCACGTGCTCGGCAGCCGTCAGGGAGCCGTTCAATTGCTCGTGGCCCGCGATGCGACGACACTCCAGGGCGATGACCTGAGCGTCCGCTTGCAGCGTTTCGGCGTCTACGTCAACAACTCCCGGGTCATCAACCCGAATGTCAACGCACCCAACGGCGTCATCCACACCATCGACAAAGTCCTCCTCCCTTAACTCACGGATCCCAATGACCCCTTTCAATTCAAGGAGAAGTCCCATGAAGAGCCTCGTGAATCGTTCGATCGCCGCCGCCGCCGTCCTCGCCCTCGGCATCGTGACCGCCCAGGCCGGCAAGGCACCGCAGAAGGACATCGTGGACACGGCCGTCGCCGCCGGTTCCTTCAACACCCTGGCCGCGGCGCTGAAGGCCGCCGACCTGATCGACACCCTGAAGGGCAAGGGACCGTTCACGGTCTTTGCCCCGACCGACGCGGCGTTCGCCAAGCTCCCGGCCGGCACCGTCGAGGATCTGCTCAAGCCCGAGAACAAGGCGAAGCTCCTGTCGATCCTCACCTACCACGTCGTTTCCGGCTCCGTTTCGTCCGCCCAGGTCGTCAAGATGACTTCGGTGAAGACGGTCGAGGGGCAGTCGGTGAGGATTTCCACCAAGGACGGCGGCGTGATGATCGACAACGCCAACGTAGTGAAGGCGGACGTCTTGGCTTCGAACGGCGTCATTCACGTGATCGACAGCGTGATCCTGCCTCAGTAAGTAGATTTTTCGGCATTCGGGGAGGGTGCGCCTCGTGCGCCCTCCCCCTTTTCTTTCGAAGGAGAAGACGTGAAGCTCGCACCCGCACTCGGCATCGTTGCCCTTCTCGCAGCGTCCGGATCCGCACAAGGGGAAGCCGTCATGTCCTTTCACGATCTCACCGCGAACACCCTCGACGGAGCGCCCAAGAAGCTGTCGGACTACAAGGGCAAGGTGCTCGTCGTCGTGAACACCGCCTCGCAGTGCGGTTACACGCCGCAGTACGCGGGGCTCGAGACCCTCTACGAAAACTACAAGGACAAGGGAGTCGTCGTACTCGGCTTCCCTTCGAACGACTTCGGCGGTCAGGAGCCCGGCACGGCCGCCGAGATCAAGACGTTTTGTGAGAAGAAGTACAACGTGACGTTCCCGATGTTCGCGAAGGTGAAGACGAAGGGTGAAGGGCAGTCGCCCGTCTACGTATTCCTCGTCGCGAAGGACGGCGCCCCGAAGTGGAACTTCCACAAATACGTCGTCGGCAAGGATGGACAGGTCACCGCCTCATTCCCCAGCTCCGTCAAGCCGGACAGCGAGGAACTGAAGAGCGCGATCGAGGCGGCTCTCAAGCTCTAGCGCCGTCTCACGGCGAGGTGATCGAACATGAACAACTTGACGAAAGCGCGAGCCCTGTTCCTGGTCGCTGCGGGGTTCTCGTTCTTGCTGTCGGTGTCCCTCTGGTTCCTGGGGCACAAGGAACAGGGGATCTTCGTGGGGCTCTGGGTGCCTTCGATCCTGGCGCTCGGTGCGCTGATGCTGGCGGGCAAGGGACGCGCCGGTGCCTGAACCAGGAATCTTCGTACTGGGCGCGTTCGTCACCGTCGTCGTCGTTGTGGCGTGCGTTTTGGTAGGCCGAGCGGAGGAAGACGATGCCCGTGCCCGACAGAGCAGAAGCTCCGGCCAGCCCTAGCGTTTTTCGCAGTCGATCAGCGGTACAGCGCCAGCCTCGCGATGCAGATCTCGGCGTCGAAGCGCTCTCCGATCGCCACGATGCCGACGCGTCGGATCGCACCAGGCTCAAGCGTGCCGCTCGTACTGTAAGGCTCGAAGCCGTCGAAAGGCAGGCGCACCGTATGCCACGGGCGACCGGCTTCGAACGAAGCACGAAAGGCCTGCCACGGCGCCGTCATGCCTCTCGTGCGCACGTGCACGCCGTAGCGCCGGCCGTTACCGAGCACGTCGAGCTCGACACCGCGCCAGCTCGTGGCATCCGGGACGGCCGGAAGCTCGAGGGCCATCTGCACGAAGCCGCCGTTGTTGTCGAGCCGCACCCGGCCCCGCAGGCACAGCGCAGGGCGACCGTTCACCGTTTCGATCGTCATGCTGCCGGTGGACACACCGCCCATCACCCCGTCGGTGAAGAACCGCCACACTGGGCCGAGCGTGCTGGCTGCGCTGCCGCTGCGGCGGTCGTCGATCACGAACATCTCGCCGCCCGCTCCGCCCGCTCCGCCGGATGAGAAAGTTCCGGCGGTCAGTAATGCGACGAGAGGAGACCTAAGCAGAGACCAGCACATCGACCTAGCGTAGCATCCAGCGTCATGTTGCCCCTCCGCACGCTGCGCACCGCCGGCTGGACGCTGGCCACCGTCACGGCCGGCGCCGTCTTTCCCGCAGCTCTCGCCGCGCCGGTGCACGCTCCCCACCCTCTCGGCCCCGGGACTCACAAGGTACTGGTCGACCTACGGGTGAGCGGCGTCAGGCGCAGCTACTGCGTGCACGTGCCCGCGGGACACGACGGCGCCACACCGCTCCCCGTAGTCGTAGCACTTCACGGGGCGTTCAGCACCGCGCGTAAGTTCGAGCGGGAGAGCGGATTCAGCCTGCTGGCCGATCGCGAGGGATTCCTCGTGGTGTACCCCCAAGGCATCGGCTTCGGCGACTTGTTTCGCCACTGGAACTCGGGCCATTGCTGCGGCAAGGCTCGCAAGATAAACCTCGATGACGTCGGTTTCGCGCTCGCCGCGGTCGACGATGTGGCGCGGCGGAACCCTGTGGATCGCGCCCGGCTCTACGTGGTGGGACATTCAAACGGCGGCATGCTGGCCTACCGCATCGCAGCCGAGCGCCCTGAGGTCGTGGCCGCGGTGGCCGCGGCTTCGGCCACTATCGGCGGGATTCCCTCAGCGGACGAGCCGGAATGGACGGTCCCGCGGCCAAAGCACCCCGTGCCGGTGCTCGCCCTGCACGGCCGCGCAGACGAAAGCGTTCCTTACGAAGGCGGGCGGGCCGCGCAGAGCCGGGGCAAGAGCAGCACGATCTCGGTGGCGCGCTCGATCGCCCTGTGGGTCGACGCCAATCGCTGCGACCCGGATCCGCAGGTAGAGTTGATGCACGGCGGTCGCGTGGAGCGGCAGTCGTGGTCCGGCTGCGGCGACGACGCGGAGGTGGTGCTCTACAGCCTCGATGGCTGGGGGCACGACTGGCCGCAGGGGAATTCGCTCGGCGGATTCGACGCCGCCGCGACCATTTGGCGGTTCTTTGAACGTCATCGGAGGACTCCATGAAGTCACGGTCCGCGCGTACCCTCGCCCTCGTGCTTCTGACCTGTCCGGCCATCATCGGATGCATGCGCTTCAGGCCCGAGTGGAACTCGGCCGAGTCAGCGACTCGCCCCGCGAGCGGGGTCGTGGATGCCGATCTTGCCCTCGCCCACGAAGCGTCGCAGCGGGCGGTGGATGCCGAGGGTTTGCGGGCCGCGATGGCGGCGTACGAGAAGGTGCTGGCGGAGGACCCGCGAAACTACGATGCCCTCGTCACCCTCGCGGATCATTCGATCTTGATGGGAACCGCGTACACCGAGGCGCGGGATGCCAAGCGCAAGCTCTACGATCGGGCCATGCGCCTCGGCGAGCGAGCGATGTACACCAACCCCGAGTTCAAGGGACTGGCGGACGGCGGCGCGCGGCCCTGGGAAGCTTGCGGCGTCCTGACCGAGAGGGAGATGTCCGCCATGATGGTCTGGATGAACGCTCTCCTCTACAACTTCAAGGAGTGCATGTCGTCACCGGTCCGGATGTTCAACATCCGGTGGATGACGCACCTCGACCCGATGCTCGACCGCATGGAGCAGCTCGACGAGCGCTGGCAGGAGGGTGCGGTTCCCTTCGCGCGGGCCTTCTACTACTTCGTCGTCCCGCGCAGTCTCGGCGGCGATCGCGACAAGGCCGCGGGAGCTTTCGCGCGGGCCGTCGAGCTGGGGCCCAATCGTCTGGTGATCCGCTGGGGTCGGGCGAGATTCTTTGATGTGCTCACTAAAAGCCGCGAGGGCTTCGTCGATGACTTGCAGTGGGTCGCGGCACGCGACCCCGAAACCTGTTCCGATGCGCCGGCGTGGAAGGCCTACGTTCAGCGCGACGCGAAGCAGCTCCTCCAAAAAGTAGACCACCTGTTCTAATCGTCCGGCGCCGTTCCGGAATCTGGAATATGAACGACCAGGTCTTCAGAGCAGAACAGCGTGTTCCCGTGCCTCGCGACGTGGCGTTCGCGTTCTTCTCGGCGCCGACGAACCTCGAGGCGATCACGCCTCCCTGGCTGAGGTTCCGTATCGTCCACCAGTCGACGCCGGAGCTGCGAGAAGGCACCGAGCTGATCTACCGCCTGCGGATCCACGGACTGCCCGTGACGTGGCGGTCGAGGATCGACGAGTGGCGTCCGAATGAGCGGTTCGTGGACGTCCAACTGAGCGGGCCCTATGCCCTGTGGCGCCACACACACAGCTTTCATGACTCCGGCGCCGACACCTTGATCCGTGATCACGTGCTGTACCGTCTGCCTCTGGGCCGGTTGGGCCGATGGCTCGGCGGCCGGTTCGTCGCTTCCGACGTGAAACAGATCTTCGCGTACCGGGCGGCCAAGACCGTCGAGTTGCTGCCACCCTGCGGGGACGACGGGCACTGAGGGGCCACCTTGCCGGCGATACCTGGAGAACGAATCAGGTCCCTGGGCCCCGCGGGCACGCAGCCGGACGGCAAGTTCGTGCTGTACTGGATGGTGGCCAGCCGCCGAACGCGGTTCAACTTCGGGCTGCAGCATGCCGTCGATCGGGCGCGCGAGCTGGCCCGGCCGCTGGTCGTGCTCGAGGCGTTGCGCTGCGACTACCGCTGGGCCTGCGAGCGGTTTCATCGCTTCGTGCTCGGCGGCATGGCGGACAACGCGGAGAGCTTTCGGCGGGCGGGCGTTTACTACTACCCCTACGTCGAGTCTCGGATGGGCGCCGGCAAGGGGTTGCTCGCCGAACTGAGCCGTCATGCCTGTCTGATCGTGACCGACGACTTCCCGGCGTTCATGCTCCCCCGCATGCTCGAGGCCGCGGGCCGGCAGTCCGCCGTGCAAGTGCAAGCCGTCGACTCCAACGGGCTGTTGCCGCTGAGCGCGGCCGATCGGCCCTTCCCCACCGCGCATGCGTTCCGCCGCTTCCTCCAGCGCAACCTGCGCGAGCACCTCGTCGCGTTCCCGCAGGCGAACCCGCTCGCCCGCCTGCGCCTGCCGAAGCTGAGCCAGCTTCCGGCCCAGATCCTGAAACGCTGGCCGAAGGCGTCCGAGAAACTCCTGGCCGGGTCGGAAGCGCTTTTGGGGACGTTGCCCATCGATCGCTCGGTCGGGGCCACGGCCACGCCGGGCGGACCGGCGGCGGCAGACACCGCGCTTCGACGGTTCATCGGGCGCATCGACCGTTACGCCGAAGAGAGAAACCGTCTCGACGCTGACATCACGAGCGGCCTTTCCCCCTACCTGCACTTCGGGCATCTCTCCAGTCACGAGATTTGCTCGAGCGTGCTGGAGCGCGAAGGCTGGACGTTCGATCGTCTGGGCCCGGGCGCAGCAGGCAGCCGCGAGGGCTGGTGGGGAGTCAGCCGGTCCGCCGAGGCGTTCCTGGATCAACTCGTGACCTGGCGGGAGCTGGGCCACAACATGTGCCGGCAGCGCGAGGACTACGCGCGTTACGAATCACTTCCGCAATGGGCGACACGGACTCTGGCCGACCACGCCGGGGACACCAGGGAGCACCTCTATGCGCTGACCCAGTTCGAGGAGGCGGAAACGCATGATGGACTGTGGAACGCCGCCCAGAACCAGCTGCGCCGGGACGGAACGATCCACAACTACATGAGGATGCTCTGGGGCAAGAAGATTCTGCACTGGTCCAAGAGTCCGCAGGACGCACTCGACATCATGATAGAGCTGAACAACAAGTACGCCTTGGACGGACGGGATCCTAACTCGTACAGCGGGATTTTCTGGGTGCTTGGGCGGTACGACCGACCGTGGGGCCCCGAACGTCCGATCTTCGGCAAGGTGCGTTACATGACTTCGGGCAACACGGCGAGAAAGCTCAAGGTCTCCGGGTATCTGGAACGCTACGGCAGGGACTGAGTCTTGGAGCCCCCGGAACCGGACCGGTATACTGCGCGATCCTATTCCCCCGCCTCCTTCCAAGGAGTTTCCCATGTCGAAGCAGGTCGCGATCATCGGCGCCGGCCCCGGCGGCCTCGCCGCGGCCATGCTGCTCGCCAAGGCCGGGGCTTCGGTGACGGTTTTCGAGCGCGGCGCGCGCGTGGGCGGCAGGACGTCCTCGATCGAGAGCGACGGATATCGGTTCGACGTCGGCCCGACCTTCTTCTTGTACCCGCGGGTCCTCGACGAGATCTACGCCGACGCCGGGTTCGACCTGAAGCGCGAGGTGCCGATGACGCGCCTCGACCCGCAGTACCGCCTCGTCTTCGGCGCGGGCGGAGAGCTCCTGGCAACACCCAATATCGACCGCATGGAGCGCGCGATCACCGCGCTCTCACCGAAAGACGCGCCGTCTTTCCGTCGGTTCCTCGCCGACAACCGGGTGAAGCTCGAGCTCTTTAGGCCCTGTCTCGAGACGCCCTTCCTCGGATGGAAGGACGTCCTGACGCCGCGCATGCTGGGAACGCTCCCGGGGCTCAAGCCGTGGGCAACACTCGACCAGGATCTGCGCTCGTACTTCAAGGACGAAAGGGTCCGCCTGTCGTTCTCGTTCCAGTCGAAATACTTGGGCATGTCCCCGTTCACCTGCCCGAGCCTGTTTTCGATCCTGTCGTTCCTCGAGTACGAGTACGGCGTCTTCCATCCCACCGGAGGGTGCGGCGCCGTCACCGAGAACCTGGCCCATTGCGCCGAGGCGCTCGGCGTGCGCATCGCCACCGGCACGCCCGTCCGCGAGATCGTTTTTACGGGGCGCCGGGCCACGGGCGTGCGCACGGACCAGGGCATCACTCCGGCCGACGCCATCGTGGTGAACGCGGATTTCGCCCGCGCCATGACGACCTTGATCCCCGACCGTCTCCGCCGACGCTGGACGAACGCGAAGATCGGCGGCAAGCGGTTTTCCTGCTCGACGTTCATGCTCTACCTCGGAATCGACGGGACGCACGATCTGCCTCATCACAATATCTACATCTCCCGAGACTACGAGCGGAACCTCCGGGAGATCGAACGCGACCACGTCTTGTCCGACGACCCGTCGGTCTACGTGCAAAACGCGGGGGTCACCGACCGCACTCTTGCGCCGCAGGGGTGCAGCACGCTGTACGTCCTGGTCCCAGTCACGCATCAGCACGAGAATGTGGACTGGTCGAAGGAGCGCGATCGCTTCCGGGCCGTGGCCCTCAGGCAGATCGCGCATCTCGGGTTCCGCGGCCTCGATCGACGCATTCGCTTCGAGCGCGTCGTGACTCCGGCGGACTGGGACACGACCGCGCAGATTCACCTGGGCGCGACGTTCAATCTCACCCACTCGTTCTCGCAGATGCTTCACCTGCGCCCGCGCAACCGATTCGAGGACGTGGACGGCGTCTACCTGGTCGGCGGCGGCACGCACCCGGGAAGCGGCCTGCCCGTCATCTTCGAATCCGCTCGGATCACCTCGCGACTCCTGGCCAATGATCACGGCTTCGCCCCCGCGTGGATCGGCGCCGTCGCGCCGGCCAGACTGGCCGAGGCCGCGGGATGATCCCGCTTCACGATCGGCTCGCGATCGTGAGGCGCTTCCGCCACCTGCTCGCGGACGAAGCCGTTGCGTTCGCGGCCACGGCGTCCGGTCTCCTCGGATCCCCCGCTTCGGAAGGGCTGATCGGCGAGGTCCTGCCGTTGGCCGACGCGTGCCTCTTTCTCGAGCGCGAGGCCGCGGAGATCCTCGCGCCGCGGCGTTTGGGGAGCGCGAGACGCCCGCTCTGGCTGTTCGGCGTCGAGCTCGAGATCAGGCGAGCGCCGCTCGGCACCGTGCTCATCATCGGCGCCTACAACTACCCACTCCTGCTCGCCGGGGTCCAGACGATCCAGGCGTTGGTCGCGGGGAACACGGTCCTGCTGAAGCCCGGCCGCGGCGCCGGACCCGCCGCCGCGGCCCTGGCGTCCGGCCTCGCGCGCGCGGGTCTCCCCTCCGCGCTCCTCACGGTTCTCGACGAGGATCCCGCCGCCGCGCGCCGAGCGATCGCTTCCGGCGTCGACAAAGTCGTCTTGACCGGATCGGCGGCGACGGGGCGTGCGGTGATGGCGGAGTTGGCACTTCACGGAACACCTTCCGTCATGGAGCTTTCCGGCTGCGATGCCTGCCTCGTCCTCGAGGGGGCCGACCTCGACCTCGTCGGCCGCGCCCTCGCCTTCGGGCTCCGCTTCAAGGGGAGCGCAACCTGTATCGCGCCGCGCCGGGTGCTCGGACGCGCCGCGACTCTCGCAGCCGTCGAATCGAAGCTGGCGGAGGCCGCGCGCACCATTCCGCCGCGCCGGGTAGATCCGGAAATGGCGGCGCGCGTCAAGGATCTCGTCGCCGACGCCGTCGCTGCGGGCGCGCGGGTCGCCATGGGGCGGGCTGACGGCGGCACGTCGATGCCGGTGATCGTGGTCGCGAATGCCCGCGCCGAGATGCCGCTGTTGACGGAAGACCTCTTCGCTCCGGTGATCTCGCTCGTCCCGGCCGCGAGTGACGATGACGCGGTCGCCGCAGTCAACGCCAACCCCTACGCGCTCGGCGCCGCGGTGTTCGGTCCGTTGGACGCGGCGCGCCGAATCGCCGACCGGCTCGAGGTCGGCTGCGTGCTCATCAACGACGTCATCGTTCCCACGGCCGACCCTCGCCTCCCTTTCGGCGGGCGCCGGGCCAGCGGATTCGGGGTGACGCGCGGCGCGGAGGGGCTTGTCGAGATGACCACGGTAAAGACGGTGTCGACCCGGCGGGGACGGATGCGCCAGCACCTCGACGCGTACAAGCACGGCGACGAAGCAATCTTCCTCGCTTACGTGCGCGCGGCGCACTCCGCGGCGTGGCGCGCGCGTGCCGCCGCGCTCTTTGCGCTGGTCCGCGCGCTCGCCCGGCGCAACCGGGCGCTGGCATGAGCGCGCTGGCTCCGGTCGCCGTCATCGGCGCCGGCTTGGGAGGGCTCGGGGCGGCGGCGACCCTCGCGGCGCGGGGCCACGAGGTCGTGCTCTTCGAGGCCAACGCTTGGCTCGGCGGGAAGGCCGCCGTGCTCGAGGAGGGCGGCTTCCGCTTCGACATGGGGCCGACGATCCTCACGGTCCCGTCCGTCCTGAAGCGGATCTGGAGCGAGGCGGGGCGCGACCTCGCCGACGATGTCGAGCTCATCCGCCTCGACCCCCAGTGGCGCTGCTTCTTCGAAAGCGGCACGACGCTCGATTTGTTCGAGGACCCTTCCAAGATGGACGGGCCGCTCGACGCGCTGGCCGCGGGGAGCGCGGCGCGCTACAGGAAGTTCCTCGACTACGCCGCGCGTCTGCACGACATCTCCGAGCGCTATTTCTTCTGGAAGCCGATCGGCTCGATCGGAGACATGTTCAAAATGCGCGCCTCGTTCCAGCCCGGAACGCTCGGCGACGTCCTGACGCTGCGGATGGGCGCGACGGTCGCGGGCACCGTGCGTCGCTTCGTTCCCGAGGCGCGCGTGGCCCAGATGCTCGACCACTTCACCCAGTACATCGGGTCATCGCCCTACAACGCCCCGGCCGTGCTGTGCGGCATCGCGCACATGCAGACCCAGGAAGGGATCTGGTATCCGAAGGGCGGGACGCGGGCGATCCCTCTCGCCCTCGAAACGCTCGCCCGTTCGCTCGGGGTGACGATCCGGTCGGGGTGCGGCGTGCGCCGCATCGTCGTCGAGAACCGCCGCGCGGTCGCCGTCGAAACCGACGACGGCGAGAGGGTTGCGTGTTCCGCCGTCGTCTCGAACATGGACGCGGTCCGCACGCATCGCGAGCTGCTCGATGGCGCCAACGGCAAGAAATTCCTCGGCCGCCGCCGTTACGAGCCGGCCTGCTCCGGGGTGGTCCTCTACCTCGGGCTGAAGAAGGCGTACGACCACCTCCTCCACCACGACTTCGTCTTCTCCCGCGACCCCGAAGAAGAGTTCGACGCGATCTATCGGAAGGGCGAGCCCGCGCCGGATCCGACCTGTTACCTCGCGGCGCCCTCGCGCACGGAGCGCGGCGTCGCGCCCGAAGGCGGCGAAGCGCTCTACGTCCTGGTTCACACCCCATTTCTCCGCCCCCACCACGATTGGTCGCGCATGCTCCCCGCTTACCGGCGTGTGATCCTCGACAAGTTGAAGCGAACCGCGGGACTTCACGACCTCGAGGAGCGCATCGTCTTCGAGCGGGCGCTGACCCCCCAGGACATCCACGACCGGTACCGTGTATTGAACGGCGCGATCTACGGCCTCGCCAGCCACGGGCGCTTCACCGGCGCGTTCAAGCCCGTCAATCGCAGCCCCGACGTGCGAAGTCTCTACTTGGCGGGGGGCTCCGCGCACCCCGGGCCTGGGATGCCGATGGTCCTGATGTCGGGGTGGATCGCCGCCGACGCACTCCACCAAGACGCGGCCGCAGCGGGCTCATGAGCGCCTCTCGAGTGCGCGACACGGCGGCGCCTCGCATCTCGACGTCGTTCCTCGCATGGTTTTCGCGCTACGCGCGCGGCTACTGCCGGAAGCGCCTGCACGCCGTCAGACTCGCGCGCGATCCGCAGCCGCCGGACGCCGGAACGCGACCCCTGATCGTCGTGATGAACCATCCGTCGTGGTGGGACCCGCTCATCGGGCTCGTCCTGGCGGACGCGCGCTTCGCCGCGCGCGAGCACTTCGCGCCGATCGACGCCGAGGCGCTCTCGAAGTACGCGTTCTTCGCAAAGATCGGCCTCTACCCGGTCGAGCGCGGCACCGCGCACGGCGCGGCCTCTTTCCTGCGCACCTCGCGCGCGATCCTCGCGCGACCCGGGGCCACGCTGTGGATCACCGCGCAGGGTCGCTTTGCCGACCCGCGGCTCAGGCCTCCTGGCCTTCAACCGGGCGTCGGCCGCCTCGCCCACCGGCTCGACGACGCGTGGATTTGTCCGCTCGCGGTCGAGCTCGCGTTCTGGGAAGAACGGACGCCGGAGGCGCTCCTCCGCTTCGGCGATCCGGTGCGCGTCGAGCGCGGTGGCGAGCGCTCTCCGGAGGCGTGGACCGCGCTCGTCGAGCAGCGGCTGGCCGCGGCGCAAGATGCTCTCGCCGAACTTGCCCTGAAGCGCGATGCCGCGCCCTTCGAGACGATCCTGGGAGGACGCTCCGGAGTCGGCGGCGTGTACGACACGTGGAGGCGCTTCCGCGCGCGCCTGCGCGGAGAGCGGTTGGATACGAGCCACGGCGGAAAGGCCCCTTGATGTTCGTCCTCGCCTGGATCGCGCTCGTCCTCGCCGCCCTCCCCGCGGCGATGATCGCGAAGAACCTCCGCGCCTATCGTCCCGCGCCGGCACCACTCGCAGCCCGGCCCGGCGTTTCGATCTTGATCCCGGCGCGCGACGAAGAGGCCGGGATCCGGGATGCCGTCCTCGCCGCCCTCGCGAGCGGGGAGAACGAGATCGAGGTCGTCGTCCTCGACGATCATTCGACCGACCGGACGGCCGCGATCGTCGCTTCGCTGGCCGCGAACGACGGGCGGGTGCGTCTCGAATCGGCGCCTCCCCTCCCCCCGGGATGGAACGGAAAACAGCACGCATGCGCCGTGCTCGCCTCGCGCGCCCGCCACGACGTCTACCTTTTCGTGGACGCCGACGTTCGCCTGGCTCCGTTGGCCTCAGGCCGCATCGCAGCCTTCCTCGCCCAGAGCGGCGCGGGACTGGTCTCGGGCGTACCTCGGGAGGAGACCGGAACCTTCCTCGAGAAGCTCGTCGTCCCGTTGATCCACGTGACGCTTCTCGGCTACCTCCCGATCGCTCGCATGCGCGCGAGCACCGACCCCGCGTACGGCGCCGGATGCGGGCAGCTGTTCGCCGCGCGGCGCGACGCCTACGAGAAGTCCGGCGGCCACGCGGCCCTTCGAGGCTCGCGCCACGACGGCATCAATCTCCCCCGGGCCTTCCGGCGCACCGGCATTCCGACCGACCTGTTTGACGCAACCGACCTCGCGACGTGCCGGATGTACCGCAGCGCGGGTGAGGTATGGCGGGGCTTTGCGAAGAATGCGACCGAGGGAATGGCGACCTGGGGCGGGATCGTACCGTGGACGTTGCTGCTCGTCAGCGGCCACGTGCTCCCGGTCGCGCTCTTTTGCGCCGGTCTCGCCGGGAAGCTTTCGCATGGGGCCACCGTGCTCGCCGCGCTCGCAACCGCGATGAGCTACGCCGGGCGCGCGGCCTGCGCCGTACGGTTTCGCGCCTCGGCGCTGGGGGTCGTTTTTCATCCCTTGGGAGTGGCCGTGCTGATCGCGATCCAGTGGTGGGCTCGGATCCGCGAGACGATCGGCGTCAGAACCGCCTGGAAGGGGCGCGACGCTTAGGGCCTATTCGCGAGGGCCGGACAACTCACCGATTGGCCCTCCAGATCGCCATGTTGAGCGCCGCGGCGAACGAGACCCACATCAGGTAGGGCACGAGCAGCCCCGCGGCGACGCGGTTGATCCGGACGAACACGAACAGGGTGACCACGATCGCGCTCCAAAGCAGGACGATCTCGAGCGCGGCCCAGCCCGGGCGGTGTAGACCGAAGAAGATGAACGACCACGCGCCGTTCAGGACGAGTTGAAGCGAGAAGATCCCGAGCGCCCGGCGTCGCGGGTACCCTGCGGAGTCGCGCCACACCAGCCAGGCCGCGACGCCCATGAGTAGATAGAGCGCCGTCCAGACGGGACCGAACGCCGCATCGGGCGGCGTCCACGCGGGCTTCTGGATCCGTGGGTACCACTCCTTAACGGAGGTCACGGTGACGACCGCCGCCGAGGCGCCGACGAGGAGACAGGTACCCGTTGAGACGATCAACGCACCCATTGAGGACAGCCGCATGCTCACTCCTTCCCGAACACTCGGGGCCTCTCTCAGTGCTCGTCGGTGGTCGGCGAGACGAGCACGCGATCGCTCTGCTCGGGTAGACGCCTCAGCCCGAACGGGTCGAGGAGGTGGCCCGAGCGCGTCGCCTTGGTCTCGAGGTAAAAGCGGTTGTGATCGTTGGGTGGAATCACGTGGGGCACCCGGTCGGTGACCTCGACGCCGTACTGCGTCAGCTGCGCGATCTTCTCCGGGTTGTTGGTGGCCAGGCGCACCGAGGCGATCTCCAGGCTGTGGATCATGTGACTGGCGATGGCGTAGTCCCGCTCGTCATCGCGAAAGCCGAGGGCCCGGTTGGCCTCGACCGTGTCGAGCCCCTTGTCCTGCAGCGCGTAGGCGCGGACCTTGTTGACCAGGCCAATGCCGCGCCCTTCTTGCCGCAGATAGAGCAGCAACCCGCAGGGCTCCGCGGCTATGCGCTGCAGCGCCACGGTGAGCTGGTCGCGACAGTCGCAGCGCAGCGACCCGAGGGCGTCGCCGGTCAGACACTCAGAGTGCAGACGCGTCAGCACGTTGCTCGCGCCGGCGACTTCTCCGTTGACGATCGCCAGGTGCTCCTTCTCGTCACGGTTGTTCCAGAACGCGACGATGCGAAAGCGGCCGAAGCGCGTCGGGAGATTGGCCACCGAGACCACGCGCACGCAGACGAACTGCGCGCCGAAGCCATTGCAGTCGTGATCGCGGTCGCGCTCGACGAGCGCTTCCAGTCGGCTCAACTTGTCGCTCATGTTTTTTCCCGGCCTCCAAGTAGACGACGGGTCAGGAGTCGACCCGAGAGCCATGCGGCCTGCGCCCCGCCCTCCCCGGCCAGCGCCTCGCCGGCCACACCGATGCTCGAACCGTTGGCGAGTCGAATCAAGAGCGGAGACGTCAGCGCGTCGCCGCCGGTCAAGCGCGCGTAGCGCCAGCGCTTTACGCTCGTCCAGGTCGGGCGGGTGACCCAGCCGCCGCACACGGGCTGTGCCGCGGCGAGCAGCGCGCCGGTCCAGTCGGCCGGCTCGTCGTTCCAGTGCCCGGCGGACCAGCGGGGTCGGCTCTGCAAGACTAGGACCGGCTGCGCGGAAGCGGGTCGTTTCGTCGACTCGTGACTCACCAACTGTACGGCGTCCGATTCCTCGGGGTAACAGACATCCCATTCGGGAACCGGTGTCCCGGTGGGGTATCCGGCGATCAGCGTCAAGCAGCGGACCATCGAGACTCCGGAGAGCAACTCAGCCACGGGCCCCAGGTCTTTGGACGCCGCCGGTTCGATCGTCCGGAGCAAGCTCAGCGCCAGCGGAGCGGGCAGGGCCAGGACGACGCACCGAGCGCGATGGCGCACCTCGGATTCGGTCGAAAGCACCAGGGCGTCGCCATCCAGATCGATGCGGCTGACCTGCGTCTCAAGGTCCAGCGGAATGCCCTTGGCCAGATCCTTCGGGAAGACCGAGACTCCGCCCGCGTAGGCCAGGCGCTGTTCGCTTTCGTGGAACGCCCGCGGCTGACATGGAGCGCCCCGGCCGACGACCCGTTGCGGCCAGGCCAGCGGAGCCTCGGACTCGACCGCGCGCAGGGCGGACAAGAACTCGGAATCGTCGCCATGGTAAAAGACCAGCCCATGATCGACCGGCTGGCCCTCGACGCGGCGCGTGGCGCAGCGTCCGCCGACGCCCCGGCTCTTTTCCAGCACGCGGACGGCGACGCCCTGCGCGGCCAGCGCCCGGGCGCACGACAGCCCGGCGAGGCCCGCACCGACGACCAGCACGTCGGCGGAAGTCACGACTGGGTCCCGCCAACAGCCCGAGCCGCGATGCCGCGCAGCATTGCCTCCCCCTGTTGTCGTACAGGAGTCTACGTTACTCCCAGTGCTCGGGGCGGCTCTCGTGGCCCGTAACTAGATCCAACCTTCGACCCGAAGCCCTTTGAAACCACGGAAGTCGACTTTGTTCGCCGTGACGAGCACCAAATCATTGACAGAGGCGATCGCCGCGATCTGCCCATCGACGAACGGAGGCGTTTTCCCGCCCGCCTCGAGTCTTACTCTCTCCTGAGCATGCCATTCGGCCGCAGCGCGGTCGTAGTCCAGGACTGGAAAGCTCGCCAGCACGACATCATCTAGGTAGCGTTCGATCGCTTCTCGGAGACGCGACACAGGAAGGCGCGCGCATCCGAACTGCAGTTCGTGCCAAACGATCGAGGCGATGGCCGTTTCTCCCTCGTGGCTGGCAAGTCGGCGAAGGACGGTACGAGACGGACGGGGCCTCAGCGGTTCCGAAACGATGTTCGTATCGAGTAGGTACTTCAGACTCACAGATCGACCTCTCGACCGCGAGCCGCGCTCCTCGCTCCGGCAAATACCTCTTTGGGATTGATGGCCAGATCCTTGAGATTGACGTCCCGCGTGAAGTCTGCGTACGCCTCCGAAAACCTCCGATGCCGGGATGCAAGCCGCACGTACTCTTGGCGACCGATCAACACGGCGACAGGCTGACCTCTCCTTGTCAGTTCGACGGACTTTCCGGATTCCACTTCCCGCACCAGGCTCGGGAGGCTGTTACGCGCTTCCGCGATGGACTGCTGCTTCGCCATGGCGCACCTCGTTCATGTACATTACGATGTACATAATATGCTCGCGAACTAGGTGGCGCAAGCGAATAATTGCCGGAGGCTGGGCTCGAACCAGCACTCCCTTGCGGGAAGGGGATTTTAAGGCAGAGAGGAAAGGGCGGCGGATCGAGGAATTCTTAATTCGTTGCCCTTTCCCGTGTCCGAGCATTACGAGGAGGGTCGTACAGTCCGAGGATTATGGTGACACCGGTGGACACGCGGCTTCCTACGCGTCACACGTCCTACGGGAGCTCGTCGCGGCGCAGGAGACGATGCCCCTCAAACACGGTCAGCACTTCAATCGTATTGAGCATACGGCGGTACACGATCCGATAGCTATCGACGACGAGTTCGCGAAGGCCGCTACCCGGGATTTCCGGGAGCTTGCGACCCCGATCAGGATACCGACCCAGTGCGTCGCCCCGAGCGATCAGTTTGTCGACCAGCCTCACCGCCGCCTCGGGATGGTCACGCGCGACGAACGCCTCGATCTCGGTCAAGCGCTCCCACGCCTGCTCGGTCCAGACGACCTTCATCCCCTGGCGCGCTCGACTCGCCACGCGCGGAGGCGCTTCTTGA
>JAYUCM010000365.1:0-17906 GCA_043740355.1 Acidobacteriota bacterium
GACGCCTTCCAGGCGTCGATGAACGGCCGGTCGAAGTCGTTGCATTCCCCTTCGTCGTGCGACCAAGCGTTGATCACGACGTCCGGCCGGGCCACGCGCAGCACCCAATCGGCGGCGAGCGTCATCCTCGACCGGGAGTAGTAGTTCCCCCAGTTTCCCAGCGAGGCGGCCCAGCGCGCCCCCGGGGCGACTCCCACGAGACGGCCGTTCGGATTCCCCCCGACGGCTTGGGAGAGGACGCCGGTTCCGTGTCCATGCCGGTCGCTCGCGATCGTCGACCCTTCGACCGGGTCGAACCATCCGCGCTCGCCCGGCATGCGTCGCTCGCGCAACTGCTCGTGGGCCTCGAACGCTCCCGTGTCGATGGTGGCGACGGTGACGCCGGTCCCGTCGTACCCCATGCGCCACAGCCGGTCGGCCTTGAGCGCGTCGAGCGCCCAGCTCCTGAACGTCTCGCCGAGCGGCGCGCCGGGATCCACCGGAAACTCGACGGTTCGTGAGTCGGGGCGCTCGGAGCTCCAGTCGGGCCGGATGACGCCAACCTCGGCACTCGATCCGAGTGCGAGTAAGCCCTCGGCGGTCCCTTCGACGATCACGCGATTGACGATGGCCGCGGCATGCACGTGGCCGACGGCGCCTTCCGCGACGAGACGATCAAGCAACGGGCGGAGCTTCGCCTGCTGGCGCGAGGCGACGGTCTCGAATGCGGCAACGACGGCCGCCCGCCGTGCGGCCTTCGATAGCGACCCTGCCCGCAAGCGGCGGGCGAGGACCTTGAGGTCGAGCTGCTCGGAGAGGTCGACGAGAGCCGCGAAGCGGCGCGACGGGGGGGCGGCGAGGAGGCGCGAGCGGAATTCCCCTTCGAAGCGGTCGCCCGCGACCTTCAGTCTCCGCACGGGGACGGGCTGGTGCTCGACCGTGCTTGACGACTCCGGCATCATCCCCAACGTCATGGCGGCGGCAGCGGCGAACGCCGCGATCAAGGCCGTCCGGAAGGATATCCATCCAATACGGGAGAGGCGGTGGGCCATGGCCACGCGAATATACACTCACGGTTCTCGAGCCGCTGCGCGGCAGGTTGACACGCGGTCGGCCGACGCCGACGCGTCGGAGAGGGATGGGGTGTCCGGATGACCGCGGTCATTCTCGCCGTCGGCAGCGAGCTTCTCCGTCCCGGCCGCCGCGACACGAACGGGGAGTGGCTCGTCGGACGGCTGCTCGATCTCGGCATCGAAACGTCATGGCGGTCGGCGGTCGACGACGACGTCCTACGCATCGCACGGTTGATCGTGACGGCCTGGGACGACGCCGGTGTCGTTCTGCTCACGGGCGGGCTCGGTCCGACCGAGGACGACCGGACGCGCGAGGCGCTCGCACGCGCCTTCGACGCGCCGCTGACGCGCGACCCCGAGATGACACGATGGATCACCTCGTTGTTTTCGGCGCGAGGGCGGGTCGCCGGTCCTCGACAATTGAGGCAAGCCGACCGCCCGCGCGGCGCGGCCTGGATCGCCAACGCGCTCGGCTCGGCGCCGGGTCTGCTGTTCGAGCGCGACGGGCGCATCCTCGCGGCGCTCCCCGGGGTTCCCGCGGAAATGAAGGTGATGTTCGACGCCTCGGTGGCGCCGCGCCTCGGGCCCTTGGCGGGTGGCGCGATCGCACGAACCACCCTCCGGATCGCGGGCCGTCCCGAGTCCTACGTCGACGATCTCATGCGCGACCTTTACGGCAGCACGGGCACCGACACGACGATTCTCGCATCGGCGGGGAGCGTGGAATTGCTCTTGACGGCGCGTGGGTCGGATGGGGCGGAGGCGCGGGCGCGGCTCGCGGCGTTGGCAGGCGCGATGAGCGCACGGCTCGGGATCGACCTGTACGGCGTGGACGACGAGACGCTCGCCGGCGTCGTGGGCCGCCTGCTCGCGGCGCGGGGCGCGACGGTGGCGATCGCCGAGTCCTGCACCGGAGGGCTCTTGGGGGCGGCGCTCACCGACGCTCCCGGGTCTTCGGCCTGGTTCCGCGGCGGGCTCGTCTGCTACGCCGACGTCCTGAAGACGTCGCTGGCACGCGTGCCGGAAGCTCTCCTTCGTGCGCACGGCGCGGTGAGCGAGCCGGTGGCGCGAGCTCTGGCCGAGGGGGCGCGCGTGGCCTGCTCCGCCGATTTCGGCCTCGGCATCACCGGAGTCGCCGGCCCCGGCGGCGGCACCGCGGACAAGCCGGTCGGCACGGTCCACGTCGTGTTGGCCGACGCGGGCGCCGGCCGGTCGGTGAAGCTCGACTGGCCCGGAGACCGCGAGCAGATCCGCCGGCGGGCGGTGACGGTCGCCCTCGACCTGTTGCGTCGACGCCTTCTTGCGTGATGCGCGAGTTCCTGGCGATTCCGCTGCCCGAAGACGTGCGACATGCCGCGGCCGCATCGCGGAGCGTTCTGGCCGTTTCCGGCGACGGGTGGCGCTTCGCGCGTGACGAGGGGCTTCACGTCACGATCCGCTTCTTGGGCGAGGTCGATCCGACCCGTCACGAAGAGCTGGACGCCGCATGGAGGGAAGCGGCGCGGGGAGCGGGTCTTCCGGTCTTGCGGCTGCGCGGAGCTGCTGTCCTCCCGGCCTTGCAGAAACCTCGTGTGCTGTGCGTTCGCGTCGGCGACCTAAGCGACGACGGGTCGCTCGGGCGGCTCGCGGATCGGGTCGAGCGGGCCGCGCGCGAGCTCGGGTTTCCACCCGAGACACGGCCGTTCGCCGCGCATGTCACGCTGGCCCGTGCGCGTCGCGGCGCGCGCGTCGTTGCGCCGGATGTTACGCGCGTCGGCGATCTCGGATCGTTCGTCGCGGAGCGGCTGGTGCTCTATCGCAGCGAACCCGGGCCCGGCGGTTCGCGCTATATCGAGGAGGCCTCGTACCCACTTTCCGCGGGGGCCGCGTGACCGCCGCCGCGCTCTCTGGCTTTGCCGTGGGCGCCGCGGTGGGGAGCATTCCGTTCGCGTGGCTGTTGCATCGGATGGCGACCGGGCGCGATCTCCGCGGCGAGGGGAGCGGGAACCCGGGGGCGACGAATCTCGAACGGGTCGACGGCAAGGCCTGGGGAACGGCGGCGTTGGCGCTCGATGCGGGGAAGGGCGCGGCGGCGGTGTTGATCGCGGGGCGGCTCGCAGGCGACGCCGCGGGCGCTCCCGCCGCGTTGGGCGCGGTGCTGGGCCACGTGTTCTCGCCATGGCTGATGGGACGCGGGGGCAAGGGCGTGGCGACGGCGGCCGGCGCTTACGCCGTCCTCGCGCCGCTCGCGACGGCGGCGGCGTTCGCCGTGTTCGCGCTCGCCCTCGCCGTCACGCGCTTCGTGTCGCTCGGCTCCGTGCTGGGCGCGCTCGCGCTTCCCATCGCCGTTGGCCTTCTCGGGCCGGACAGGCGCACCGCCGTCGCGGCGGGCGCGATCGCTGCGCTGATTACGTGGCGTCATCGTGGGAACTTTGCGAGGATGCGGGCGGGGACCGAGCCGCGCCTGAGCCGTCGGCAGCCGGGCGGAGGGGGCGCATCGCGTTGATCACGCAGCAGCCGGTCGCGATCATCGGGGGCGGAGCCTGGGGCACCGCCTTGGCCGTCAACCTCGGCAGGCGCGGCGTTCCAGTAAGGCTCTGGATGCACGAGGACGAGCTCGTCCGCCGGATGCTCGCGCGACGCGACAACCCGGTGTACCTCCCCGGCGTCGAGATTCCGGACGGCGTCGTTCCGACGAACGACATCGCGGTCGCCGTCCTAGGTGTCTCGCTCGTCGTCTTTGCCGTGCCGACGCCGTTCGCGCGCGCCTTGCACGGCCGACTCAGCCAGCGGATCGGCCCGCGCGTTCCGGTGGTCGTGGCCACCAAGGGAATCGAGGAGGAGACGCTGCTCCTCCCGACGGAGGTCGCAGCATCCTGCCTCGCCCCGGAGACACCCATCGCCGCGATGTCCGGACCCTCTTTCGCGGAGGAAGTCGCACGCGGCGCGCCCACGGCGGTCGTGATCGCAGCCGAGGACGCCGGGCTCGCCCGGGCGATCCAGGATCGCCTCTCGGGGCAAACGCTTCGCCTCTATACGAACGCCGACGTCGTCGGGGTGCAGATCGCTGCGGCGTTGAAGAACGTCGTCGCCATCGCTGCGGGGATCGCCGACGGCCTGGGCTTCGGACACAACACCATCGCGGCGCTCATCACGCGCGGGCTTGCCGAGATCAGGCGTCTGGGCGTCGCGCGGGGCGCTTCGCCCGAGACGTTTTCCGGACTCGCCTCCCTGGGCGATCTGGTGCTCACGTGCACCGGCGGGCTCTCACGCAATCGGCAGGTCGGCCAGGCGATCGGCCGCGGGGAACGTCTCGCCGACGTGATCGCGAGGATGCCCCATGTTGCGGAAGGCGTTCGGACGGCGCGTTCGGCCCGCGGACTCGCCGGGAACTCGGGCGTCCAGATGCCGATCGTTGAGGAGGTCTATCGGATTCTCTACGAGGACGGGGTGCCGCGCGAGGCGGTGCGGCGACTCATGACGCGGCCGCTGGGTTCGGAGAATCGTCCGACGGACGAGAGCGCGCCGTGATCGACCTGCACACACACATCCTCCCGGGCGTCGATGACGGCGTGCAGACCATGGACGACGCCGTCGAATTCGCGCGGGTGGCCGCCGCCGACGGCGTGACCACAATCGTGGCGACGCCGCATTACCGCGAAGGGTTCTTCCTCAACGCACGCACCGAAGTGCTGGCAGGGGTCGAGGCGCTCAACGGGCGTCTACGGTTGGAGAACGTCCCGATCACGGTCCTTCCCGGGGCCGAGGTGCACATCAGCGCCGATCTCGTCGCGCGCGTGCAAGACGGCCATGCGCCCACGCTCGCCGACAACGGCCGCACCGTGCTTTTCGAGCTGTCGATGATGCAGTACCCCGTCGATCTGGAGAACCTCGTGTTCCAGATGCGCCTCGCGGGTCTCCAGGTCCTCTTCGCGCATCCCGAGCGCATCCGCTATTTCCAGGACGACATGCGCCGGTACGAGGCCGTGATCCGGCTCGGGGCGTTCGGCCAGATCACGACGGGTAGCGTGACGGGGGTGTTCGGCAACGACGTCGTCACGTTCTCGGAAGAGCTCGCCCGCAAGCGACTCGTCCACGTCGTCGCATCGGACGGGCACAACACGCGGGGCCGACCGCCGGTGCTCAGCAGCTCGATGGCCCGGCTGCGCTCATGGATGGGCGACGATTTCGCCCTGCGGATGGCGGACGAGTTTCCGAAGGCGTTCATCGAAGGCCGCGACCCGGATCTCCCGCAAGCCGAAGAACCCACAGTTCGGCGGCGCTCGCCCGTGGCGCGTTGGTTTCGCCGGAGCTGACCTAGCGCTTGGCGGCCTCGAGGTTCCGCCGCGACGCGGTGAAGCGCGGGTTGATGTCGAGGGCGCGTTTCCAGCTCGCGATCGCTTCGTCGTCTTTCCCTTGCCCCATGAGCGCGAGGCCGAGGTCGTTGATCGCACCCACGATCATCGGATTCAGCACGAGCGCGCGCCGCAGCGCGGTCTCCGCGCGCGCCGCGTCCTGACCGACCAGGCAGGCGTGTCCGAAGCTGTACTGAGCGCGCGCGTCGGTGACCAAGTCGGGCCGCTTCAAGAGCTGGAGAAGTCGGGCTCCGACCCCCGGTGAGCCCAGAAGCCCCATGGCGTGCACCGCCTCGATGGCGGTCCAAGGATCGGCGTCGTCGGTCGCACGTTGGAGCCGCTCGATGTCAGCGGGCTTCCCGCGGTTCCCGAGCGCCCGCGCCGCAGAGCGCCGTATGGCCGGATTCGGGTCCGTCAGCGCACGCCGCACGGACTCGAGCACGTCATTCGCCGCAGGACCGGGAGCGCCCGCCGAGAGTTTCTCCATCGCGGCCCAGCGAACGAACCACCCGCGCTCGGCGTCGTCGGCGAGTCGCGCGAGGGATGCCGCGGCTTCCGCTTTTCCGAGCGACGCGGCGTCGATGGCCGCGCCGATCTCGAGGCGACGTTTTGCCGCTCGCCCTACGGGCATGCGCTTCCACGCTTCGGCGACGACCGACGCATTCTTCGCGCCGGCATGGCACGCGGCGCACGCGGTGGGGATCTGTCCGGCACCCGCAACCGGCGGCGCCATGGAGTGGTCGCGGGCCGCTTTCCCCCCGGGCCCACGTAGGATCGGCGCCATGTGGCAGTCGAGACACTTGCCGCCCGGCTCGCCTTCGCGGTGAAGGCTGTGCTTTGCACCGGAAGCGACCACGCTGGCATGGCAGGGGACGCAGATGGCGTTCCCGCCGTCTTTGGCCCCGAGCCCGATGGCCGGCGCTGCGGAGTGGACGTCATGGCAGGCGCCGCAGGTCATGCCGCCCTTCCGCGCGCATCCGGACTGGGAGAACGCGACCGCCTCCTGTTGGAAGGTCGCGGGGCGGAGATCGGCGAAGAACGGGACACGGAATTCGGCGTTCGAGCCGACCGCGAGGAGTGGATCCGCCGCGACGACCATCGGCTCGCCGTACCGGTGGGCGGGCTCCGTGCTGAAGGGCGACGGGAGGATGTCCCGCAATCCATGGCATGCCGCGCAGGCATCGATGGTCTCGCTTCCACCTCCGCGCGGCATCCTCACGGTCTCTCGTTCCGGCTCCCCGACGTTTGCGGCGTCGACGTGCGGCCCCCCCGGTCCGTGGCAGGCTTCGCAGCCGACTCCCGGCTCGACCCATTTCGAGCCGGGCAGCGCGAGCCCCGACGACGACTGGCCGATGACCTCGAGCACCTGGCCGGTCGCGTGGCAGCCATAACAAGCGAAGTCCGCGTTGCGCCCCGCGCGCGTCCAGAACTCGACGACATCGGGAGGCGGTGGGGTGCCGCCGGCCAACTCTCGGAGCGGTTCGAACGCCTGACCTCGATCGACGTCGAAAGCGATCGGGAAGACCTGCAATCGCCCATCCGGGAGACGCACGAGCGCGTCCTCGCGATGGTGGCCTCCCAGAAGGAACGCCACCGAACCGCTCAGTTCCTTCCCGTCCGCCCCCGGGCCCGAAATCGATCCGTCGGCCCGGACGCGATACGGCGCGAACCCAGTCGCCGACGCGAGATGCAGCGGCTGGCCCTTCGTCCATGGGCGAAGCGTCGAGCGATGGCGGCTCCCCGACCACGCCGCGTACTCACCGGCGTGGCATTTTCGACACGTCTCCGAGCCGACGAACCGTCCGGAAGGTCCCCCGATCGGGGTGGCCGCGACGCTGCTCGCGGGGGCGCCCGGCGGAACGGGGTCGGCTGAGCAACCCGCGAAAACGAGCGCGGCCGCCATCGGCAAAGCTCGGGCAGCGGTGCAAAGTCGTTCTCTGACGACAGGAATGGAAGGCCGAAGGACCGTCATGCGGAGGTGAAATATACCCTGCTTGCCACGGATCGTCGCTCCCACGGTCGATTTCACGACCACGACGACGGCCGCAGACTATCGAGCTTGAATGGCAGACGGATTGCAGCTAGGTTCGATCCCGTCCGGGCTGTCGAGAGACGACCGCTCGGGCGGGGAGAGTGTTGTTCCGGGCCATGGAGCCGAAAATGCAGCTTATTCTCCTCGTGGGGTCGATCGTGCTAAGCGTGGGGGCTGCGCTGGGGACGGCGTCCCTGTTCCTTTCGCTCCTTCTAAGGATCATGTCGAAGCTTCGCTGACCCGGAAACGGGCAAGTAGATCTTACATGGTCGTCCGCCAGGGGGAGTGTCACACTACACACTCTCTACTCAAGGTGTTTGCATGGGCGACCGCATTCTCGTTGTGGATGACGAATCCGGGGCTCGGGAAGGCTTGCGGCGCCTGCTGCAGGCCTGGGGATACGAGTCCGAGGCCGCGGCTTCGGCCGACGAGGCCCTCGTCCGGATCGACAAGGACCCTCCGAGCGCGGTCATCACCGACCTCGTCATGCCAGGCATTGACGGTCTCGAGTTCGTCCGGCGGTTGAAAGAACGGTACGCGATCCCGGTCATCGTCTTTTCAGGACAGGGGACGATCGAGGCCGCCGTCGAGGCGGTCAAGCTTGGAGCGCAGGACTTTCTCGAGAAACCGGTTGAGCCGGCGAAGCTGAAGATTCTCCTCGAGAAGCTCGCCGGCACGCGGGAGCTGATCGACGAGAATCGCCGACTGCGCGCCGAGCTTCGCGACCGAGGCGCGTTCGGCCGGTTCCGGGGCAGCTCCGAGGCGATCCGCGCCGTCTACCGCCAGATCGAGCAGGTCGCTCCGTCGACGCTGTCGGTTCTCATCGTCGGCGAAAGCGGAACGGGCAAAGAGCTCGTCGCGCAGACGCTGCACGATCTCTCGCCGCGGAAGAAGAACGAGTTCGTGGCGATCAACTGCGCGGCGATACCAGGGACCCTCCTGGAAAGCGAGATTTTCGGCCACGAGCGGGGCGCCTTCACCGGAGCCGTGCAGCGGAAGATCGGATGTTTCGAAATGGCGGACCGCGGAACGTTGTTCCTCGACGAAATCGCGGAGATGGACGAGGTCCTGCAGGCGAAGCTGCTGCGCGTTCTCCAAGAGCAGCGTTTCCGCCGCGTAGGCGGGCGCGATGTCATCGAATCCGACGTGCGCGTGCTCACGGCCACTAATCGCGACCCCATGAAGGCGATGGCCGAGGGGAAACTGCGCGAGGACCTGTACTACCGGCTCAACGTGTTCACGATCGTGTTGCCGCCGCTTCGCGACCGGCGCGAGGACATTCCGATGCTCGCCCGGTACTTCGCCGATGAGTATGCCGAAAAGAACGGTACGCCCGTGTCTCCCATCGAAGCGCGCTCTCTCGAGCGCTTGATGGCCCATGCCTGGCCGGGAAACGTCCGCGAGCTGAAGAACGCGATCGAGCGCTCCGCCCTCCTCGCGGCCGGTCGCCCCATTCTCCCCGAGCATCTTCCGACCGAAGTGCAAGGGGCCACGGCGGCGATCGCCGCGGCGCCAACGGAAGCGATCGCCTCGGAGATGGTCTCGCTGCCGGTCGGCATGTCGATGGACCACGCCGAACGCGAGATGATCCGGACGACCTTGCTGCACACGTCGGGAAACAAGACCCGCGCGGCGAAGATCCTCGGCATCTCGCTCAAGACGATGCACAACAAGGTCAAGAAGTACGAGCTGTGAGGGCTCCTCTCTCCCTTCGCATCTTTCTGGTCAGCGTGGTGTTCACCGTCGCGACCGGCGTGCTCGCGCTCGTCCTCGTGCGGCAGTCGTTCCAGCGCTACTACGAGCGTTGGGAGCGCAGCCTCGCGACGCTTCCGTCGGAGCAGGTGTTCGACGGCTCGGCCAGCGAGATCGCGCGCTCGCTGCTGTTGCGCCTCGAGCGCGAACCGGAGGTCAAGGAGCGCGACCAGGACAGGATCGCCCAGGGGCTCAACGCGATCCTCCGCGAGATCCCGAGCATCTCGTCGTTTCTCGTGCTCGACCGCGACAGGCGGATCCAGTACGCGAATCAGCCGTCGGCCGTCGACCTCACGTTCACGGGAGGAGAGAGCGCCTCGCTGTTCGCCTCCGATCAAATCGTCCGCCGCACCAAGGCCTCGGGGGCGGCGGGAACGCTGACCGAGGTGATGATCCCGATCTTCGACGAGCCTCCGGCCGGGCAGGGCGAGCGAAGGAGACTCGGGTCGCTGATCATCGACTACGCCCCGGATGCGGCGCTCGTCGCGCGCATCCCGCAGCTGCGTCCGCCGTCGGTCTCACCCCAGGACTCCATGCTGCCGGTCTTCGCGTTTCTCCTCGCCGGTGTGTGCGGCGGCATCCTCGTCGCGGGGCTCACCGCCCTCCCGGTGCGGCGGTTGGATCGAGCCCTGCGGGAATTCCGGGAGCGCGGCTTTCGAGGGGGCATCGACGCCGAACGTCTCGGGCTCGGCGAGGAGCTGGCGTCCACGGTCAACGCCATCAACGAAATGGGCGGACGCCTCGAGGCCCTCGATTCCCGCGGCCGCGAGCGCGAAGCGCTTCTCGGAACCCTCGCGCAGTCGCTCGAGGACGGCATGATCGCGATCGACGAGCGCCAGGTGCCCGTGGCATGGAACGCCGCCGCGCTGCGCATCCTGGGTGTGCCCCCGGAAGCTACCGACGATGCGGTGGTGCGGGCCGCCCTCGACCGCCATCCCGAGCTCGCCATCGGGTGGGCGGCGGGGTCCGTCTATCCGCCGCGCAGCGTCGAGATCAAGCGGGAGGGCGGCGAATCCGTTCCTGTCCAACTCACCGAGGTTCCCTTCGAGCCCAGACCCGGCGTCTCCGGAACGCTCGTGCTCTTGCGCGATCTCGCCACTCTGCGCAAGGTCGAGGCGCATCTCCTCGAGGCCGGGCGCTTTGCGGTCCTGGCGCATCTCGCCGGCTCTTTGGCGCACGAGATCCGGAATCCGCTCCACTCGATTGGTCTGAATGCGGGGGTCGTGCAGCAATACGTCGGCCAGCCGGTGAGCCGCCCGGCGGTCACGGCGATGTCCGAGTCTCTGCAGACGATTCAGGAAGAAACGCGCCGGTTGACCGACCTGCTGAACAACTACCTCGGCCTCCTGCGCTCGGCACCGGAGCCGGTGTTCGTCGACGTCCGCGAGGTCTGCCGACGCGTGATCCAGCTCCTCTCCTACGCCGCCATGAAGGCGCGCGTCGAGATCCGGTTCGAAGGCAACGTCGATCCGCCGGCGGTATTCGGCGTGCCCGATCGGCTGCAACAGGCTGTGTTGAACCTCGTGCTCAATGCGATTCAGGCGATGCCGAGCGGCGGACGGGTCGCGCTGCAGATCGCCGAGGCCGACGGCTTGGTCCGCGTGAGCGTGACCGACACGGGGCCCGGACTTCCTCAAGACCTCGCGGAGCAGCTGTTCGACACGCGCGTGACGACCAAACCGGGGGGCTCGGGTCTAGGCCTTCCCCTCGTGCGCATGATCGCGGAGGCCCACGGGGGAAGCGTGTGGTACCGGTCGGACCCCGGCAAAGGGGCGACGTTCACGCTGGTGTTGCCTACCGCGCGGGAAGCGGCCTGACGCGCGCCGTCGCGCGAACGCTACTCCAGTTGCTCCCGTGTCGCGGGGGAGGCCTTGCGATCCAATGCGAGGGCGTGGGCACCATGCTCGTCGGGGAGCGCCAAGACGGCATCGTACTCCGCGAGGGCGTCGGCGCGACGACCGGCCAGGTCGTAAACGCGGCCGAGCTGATAGTGACCGAAGATACGGAACCGCGCGTCGCCCGGCGGGAGCGAGGCCGAGAGAATCGCCTTGATCGACGCTTCCGCGCCGGCGAGATCGCCGGCGCGCATCTGCGCCGATGCCAAGTTGAAGAGCGTTTGCGGGTCCCCGGGCTTCGCCTTGAGCGCCTTGCGCAAGGCGACCACCATGCCGGCCCAATCGCTCGCCGCCTGGCGCTCCTGCGCCTCCGCTTCGGCCGCTTCGAAGTCGACGTCGTTGCGGCGGGCGCTGACGCGCGCGTCGGCCCAGGCGGTGTACGACGCCGCGAGCGCGACTTCGGTGGTGCCGAGCGCCGCCGCGAGCGCGCCGACGCGGCCCTCGCCGAGGCCGTAGCTCTTCTTGATGCCGGCCGGTCCGTACGTTTCGCGCAGCCACGTCATGAAGGCTCCGGCCGCGGCCGCGCCGGCTTCGGTCGGCAGGGCGCGAAACCGCTCTTCATCGAGCAGGTCGGCGAGCAACGGGAGCTTGCCCATCGATCTTAGCCGCGCCGCGTGCATCTCCAAATCCTCGCCGCGCAGCGAGTTCTCGGTGGAAAGCGCTAGACCTTCGTAGATCGCGGAGAGAAAACAAGGTCCATAGGCAGCGCGCGCGAGGAGGTGGATCTCCTCGCGCGGCGTCTCAGACAACGCGTAGCCCCGAATCGCGTGGATCTCCCGGCCGCCAGGGACCGCGTGAGTCGGATCGGGGACGCCGCTCGCCTTCTGCTTCCGGTCCTTGTCGTCGTAGACGTAGAGCTGCACACGAAACCCTTCGGGTGCGGGGCCGATCGCGGCGACCGCTTTGGCGAAAGCGGCCTCGCGCGCGTGCGTGATCGCGCGCAGGTCGGCGTCCGTGAATCGGGTCCGATCGAAGATCACGCGATAGTGCTCGGAGTCGAACGTCGCGGTGCCGCCCGGACGGAAGCTGTCCGGGCCCGTGAAGTCCGCTTCCGCGACGGTGTCGCGCGCCGGCGGCCACACGCGTGCGGGCACGAACATCCCCTGGCGGACGGCGCCGAAGTTGCTGTACATCGCCCAATCGGATCCGAGGCGAGGGAGGACTTGGAATCGATCCCGCTCCGGATCGATCCGCGACCAGAACAGGATGTAGGACGACCAGTTCAGCGGGTTGCGGTGGTAGATGAGCAGATCCACGCTCTTGTCCTTTTCGCGATGCCCCAAGAAGGTGGTTCCACCCTGGTCGTGCGTGAACGGACGGGCAGGCCCGGGGGGATCGAAGACCCGGTTGTTCCAGCCGAGCAGCAGGAGGTTGCCGGTTTTCTGCTCCTCGGTCAGCTGATCGTCGGCGGCGACGGCGACCTTGCTCTTGTGACCGGCGGCGAGCCACCGTGCCCGTGCTTCGGCGGAACGCCGGTTGAACTCGACGGGTTCGCCCGGCCCGGCGGGGTAAACGACGGTGATCGTCGGGAGCGTCAAGAATGCGGCTTCGCCGCGGTACTCGATCCCTCGATGCAATTCGGTCGTCGGCGTGTCCGGCCTGGTATCCGGGGCGGCGCCCAAAAACAGGGGAGCGACGATGAGGCCTAGCACGCCTGCGCGAGGAAGGTTCATGGAGAGGTCTCCGAAGCGATGACCCGGCATCATACGAGGAGCGCTACGCTCCGTCGACCGGCCCGCTTCGAGGGGGGACTGGTAGCATCGCGCCGATGGCCCGCCTGTTCGCGATCGCCGACCTTCATCTTTCGAGCTCGGGAGCCAAGCCGATGGACGTCTTCGGTGCGCTCTGGAAGGACCACCCGCAAAGGATCGCCGCCGCCTGGGATGCGGTGGTCGCTCCGGGCGACGTGGTCCTCCTTCCGGGTGATCTGTCGTGGGCGCGTGATCTCGAGGAGGCCCGCCTCGATCTTGCCTGGATCGGCGCACGCCGCGGCGTGAAGTTCCTCCTCCGCGGCAACCACGACGGGTGGTGGTCGACGATCGCGAAGGTGCGGCAAGCGCTTCCGCCGGGATGCCACGCGCTGCAGTACGACGCTTTCGATCTTGGCGGGGTGGTCCTCGTCGGCGCGCGCGGATGGACCGCGCCCGACGATCCGATGGCCGTTCCCGGGGACACGACGGTCTTCGTCCGCGAGCTTGCGCGATTGCGACTGTCGATTGCGGACGCCGATCGGCGCTTCGGTCGACTCAGCCCGCGGGTGGCGATGCTCCACTTCCCTCCGTGGATCGAAGGACGCGCCCCGACCAGCGTCGTCGACGTGTTGAGGGAAGGAGGCGTCCGCACGTGCGTGTTCGGTCACCTTCACGGCGGCGACCACGCCCTCGGCGTCCAGGGCGAGAGAGAAGGCATCCGTTTCCATCTGGTGTCTGCGGATGCGATCGGGTTCACGCCGCTGCCGTTCTCCGCCTGAGCGTGAGGGCGCGAGCGCCGATGCTATCCTCGGCATCATGGCCCCCCCGGATCGATCGTCGCACCACCGAACGCCGCTTTCGTCGGCGACCGGCCTCCGCGCTCGCTTGCGCGCGATCGACGGAGGTCCGTTCCAGAGCTATCGCCGGATCGTGGGCGAACACGAGCTGGGCGACTTCCGGCTCACGGTCGTGTCGGTTCCACCCGATGCGCTCGGCGGACCCGCCCGCCTGCGCTTGGGGATCGATCGCGCTCGGGCCGGCCTCGAAGCCCCGTGGACGCGCGAGCCCAGCGCCCGGCTGGTGCTCGAAGACGCCGTCGCGCGCGCCGCGTCTCACGCGATCGACGCATTGAACGGCCCGTCGTCGGCGTCGGCACCGGGATCGGGACGGGTGTGGATCGATCCGCCGGGGCCTTGGCTCTCCGAGCGAACGAGCGCCCGCGTGGGGGACGACGGGCTCGACGTTTCGCTCGCCTTCGATCTCCCCGCAGCAGCGAGGCGCGTTCGCGGGCAGCAGGCGGAGGCGATCCTTTTCGAGCAGCTCCCCCGCGTGGGGATGTCCGCGCTCCTGTTCCCGCAGCGCCGATCGAACGAGCTGAGACGGCGGATCGAGGAGGCCGCACGGCGGCGCGCCGCCGCCGGCGGGCTTTCCGGGCGAGGGCTCGCGGCGCTCGTTCCGGTTTCGGCGCTTCAGGGCCGGACGATCGAGCCGCGTCGTCTCACCACGATCGAGACACCGGATGGTCCGGTCGCAGGCCTGGCCATTCCGACGGGGATCACGCTCTTCGTCACGACCGGGGTCAGCGGCGCGGGCGGGTGGTTGCGCGGCCTTGTCGCCGGGTCGGTCCCGGCTCCAAGTGGGGCGCCCATTTTTGCCGGTCCGGTCGCGATCCTTCGAGCATCCCGTCGTGCTTTCGGCCCGGTCGATCTCGGAGCGTTCGTTCGGGCGTGCCCGGACGTTCCGGACCCCGGGCGCTACGCGACCGAAGACGCTCCGGCGCCCCTCGCGTTGGCGGCCTCGCTGATGGAGGCGATCGAGGCGGGGGCGCGCATCTTCATGCTCGACGAAGACGACGTTCCGGCGGGGGCGTTCGGGGGGGATGCCCTGATGGAGGGTGTCGTCGCGGACACGCCGTCGCTCGCCCCGTTCGCCGCGCGTCTCGCCGACCTGCGCGATCGGTGGGGATTGTCTTTCCTGGTCGCCGCGCGGGGCATGGGCCGCTGGTGCGAACTCGCCGACGCGATCTTTGTCCTCCGCGATGATCGCTTCGAGGATGCCACCGACGCCGTTCGCCAGTCGGCGTGGACGAGGTTCGCTCGTCCCAGTGCGACGTCCCGCGCCGTCCCCGTGCGTCCCGCGACGCGCTCGGTGCGGGTCGCGACGACGGGTGCTGCGGGCGCGCTCAAGGTGGCGGCCTGGGGCGTCCGCGGCGTCCGCGTCGGCGAGGACCTCGTCGATCTCACGGACACGACGCTCGTCGGGGACCCGGCGCGGCTTCGGTGCGTCGCGGCGCTCCTGAAACGGGCAGCCTCGTTGGCGTCGGCGTGGAGCCCGGTCGAAGATCTGATGGACGCGCTCGAAGCGGCCGCCGTCAGGGATGCACTCGATCAGCTCGAGGAGCCGGGGCTCGTCGACTTGGCCCGTCCGTCGCGCATCGAGATCGCGAACGCGCTCGTTCGATGGAAGCGCGTCACGTTTCGCGCCGACGCTGGTAGACTGCCGAAGCCCGCGGAGGACCTGCAGTGAGCGAGATGCCTCCCATCGACCCAGGCCCGGTCCCGCCCCGTCCCGCGCCGGGCCTTCCGTGGGAAGAGCCCAGCGCGAGCCTCGGTTCGATCTTCCCGACGGCGATGCTATTCATCGCAAGCCCCATCGAGGCCTTCTCGAAGATGAGCCTCACCGTCGATCTGGTGAGGCCGATCGCCTACTTCGTCGCATGGGCTCTGGTCGGCGCGTGCCTTAGCCAAGTGTGGAGTTTCCTGCTCTTTGATTCGATCATAGGGGTCGTTCGATCGCTGGCGGGTTCTCAGTTCGAGAAGCTCGCGCCGTTCATGCATCGGCCCGGTGCGCTGCAGCTGATCTTCGGACTCGTCGTCGCGCCCCTGATCGCGCTCATCATTCTCTTCGTGTGGACCGCGCTCGTGCATCTCGTGCTGACGGTGCTGGGAGGGGCGAACCGCGGCTTCGCGGCGACGCTTCGCGTGATGTGCTACGCGGAGACGACGCAGATTGCGGTGGTGCTCCCGGGTCTCGGCGGGCTCTTCGCGTTCGTGTGGGCATTGATCGTCGAGGTCGTCGGGCTTTCTCAGGCTCACAAGACGGAGGGCTGGAAGGCCGCCCTGGCGGTGCTCCTGCCGCTGCTCCTGTGCTGCGTGTGCCTCGCGGCCGGGGTTGCCGCCTTCGGCGCCGCTGTCGGGCAGGCCCTGCAGCAGTTCAAATGACCTGGCGTCCGCCCGACCGCGAGGATCGCCAGGTCGCGGCGTTGTGGGCCGTCTGCGCGGGGTTGATCCTGCTTCTCCGTCCGCTCTGGATCGTGGCGGCCGGTTTTCTACCTGCGTGCCTGTGGCATGAGTGGACCGGGTGGCCTTGCCCCGGATGCGGGACGACACGGGCGATCGTCCGGTTGCTCCATGCCGATCCCGCGGGCGCTCTCGCATTCAACCCGCTCGCGACAAGCGGAGTGGTGGCCTTCGTGGCTGGCGGCCTGGTCGCTCCCGTGTGGCTCGCATGCGGCGGACAGGCGCCCCGCGTACCGACGCGCCCGCAGCCGGCGTGGACCGCGGCACTCGCCGTGGTGTTCCTGGCGAACTGGGCGTGGCTCTACGTCTCAGGCGTCTAGCAGCTCTTCCAACGCATCGAGCTTCCGGTCCATCGCCATAAACGTCGCGTCGTAGGGGGCGGGGGACTCCAGGTCGACTCCGGCTCTTCTTAAGATCTCGAGCGGGTAGTCCGAGCCTCCGCTTGCGAGAAATCGTGCGTAGCGCTCCTGCGCATCTGCGCTTCCGGTGAGCACGTCGTGCGCCAGGCTGTTCGCGGCGACGATCCCGGTCGCGTACTGATACACGTAGAAGTCGTAATAGAAGTGCGGCACGCAGGCCCACTCGATCGCGAAAGGATCCTCGACCACGCACTGTCCGGCGTCGTGTCCCTGGTAGACGCGCAGGAGCTCGAGGTAGAGCCTCGAGAGCGCCTCGCCGGTCAGCGCCTCCCCGCGCTCGGCGCGCCGGTGGATCTCGAGCTCGAACTCGGCGAAGAACGTCTGCCGGAACAGCGTCGCCCGGATGCCGTCCAGCCAATGACCGAGAAGGAAGATCTTCTCCTCGCGGTCCCCTGCGGAAGCGAACAGGCGCTCGATGAGCAGCGCTTCGTTGAACGTCGACGCCACCTCGGCCACGAAGATGCTGTAATCCGCGCATGGATAGGGCTGCGTGCGATTGCTGAAGTACGAGTGCATGGCGTGGCCCGCTTCGTGGGCGAGCGTGCTCACGCTGTCGAAGTCCCCGTTGAAGTTGAGCAGTATGTACGGGTGAACGTCGTAGGCGGCTCCGGTGGCGTACGCTCCCGAGCGCTTGCCGGGAGCGGGATGCCAGTCGATCCACCGACGCTCGAAAGACTCGCGCATCACCCCCGTGTAGCCGGATCCCAGGGGTTCCATCGCCGCGAGCACGAGACGCTTCCCGGCTTCGACGCCGTAGTCGCGCTTCGGCCCGGTGCCGAGCGGGCAGTGGAGATCGAAGTACGTCAGCGTCTCGAGCCCGAGCGCCCTTGCGCGCAGCCGGAAATAACGATGCAGCGACGGCAGATTGCGCCGGATCTGTTCGATCAGGTTCGTGTAGACGCGGACGGGGACGTTGTCGCCGTCGAGCGCCGCGCCAAGGCACGAGTCATAGCGGCGGACGCGCGCACGGAACACGTGGGTTTTCAGGCACTCGAATAGGTTGGATCCGTACGTGCCTTCAAACGCGCGGTAGCCGCCGAAATAGGCGCGGCTCGCGGCCTCGCGATCGGCGCGAATCCCCGAGGTCCGCACCAGCGAGAACACGGCGGGGGTGAGGGTGACGCTGGCACCGCCGTCGAGGTCGACGGTTGCCCTCGGCATTTCCGCGTTGTGAAGGACTCCGAAGATCTGGCTCGGTCCACCAAGCACGAGCCCCGCTTCGGAGAGCAGTTTCTCCTCGGCGGGGGAGAGCACGTGGGCCTTCTGGCGAATGAGGTTCTTGAGGAACGGGGCGAACGGGGCGAGTCGAGGCTGGTCGGCGAGGAAGGCCTCGACGACGCCGTCCTTCAACGCGAGGATCTCGGGCCGCACGTAGGAGGTCCGCCGGGACATCTCCGTGTGGGCGATCTCGACTTCCTGGCGCATCCCCTGG
>JAYUCM010000366.1:0-17834 GCA_043740355.1 Acidobacteriota bacterium
CAGTGGCGCAAGGCCATGATCCGGACGTTTCTCGAGCGCGACATCCCGGCTCTGGGCCTTCGGCTTCCGGCGGGCACGCTCCGACGGTTCTGGATGATGCTGGCCCATTACCACGCGCAGGTGTGGAACGCCTCCGAGTTCGCCCGGTCGTTCGGGGTCGCCCATACCACGGTGCAACGCTACCTCGATCTGCTCAGCGCGACCTTCATGGTCCGGCAGCTCCCTGCGTGGCACGAGAACATCGGCAAGCGGCAGGTCAAAGCCCCGAAGGTCTACTTCAGAGACAGCGGCCTGCTTCATGCGCTTCTCGATCTCGGCGACGGCGACGCCGCTGAGTCGCACCCGAAAGTCGGAGCCTCATGGGAAGGTTTCGCCCTCGATGCGGTCGTGACGCAACTCGGGGCGCTTCCGGAAGAATGCCATTTCTGGGCGGCCCACGCCGGCGCGGAGCTCGATCTGCTCGTCGTCCGGGGCAAGGTGCGGCGCGGATTCGAGTTCAAGAGGACCACGGCGCCGGCCACGACTCGCTCGATGCATGTCGCGATCGAGGACCTTCGGCTCTCACGGCTGGACGTCGTCCACGCGGGAGCACACTCCTTCGCGATGCATCCGAAGATCCGAGCGATCGCGCTGAGCCGTCTGTTGGAGGATCTCAAGCCGCTGAAGTAACGGTGCGTCCCCGCCACCGAACTCTACGCAAACTCTACGCACCAGCATGGAAGCGGTGGACACCAGTGGAAGCGGTGGACAAAAAACTGGGCGCCGTTTCCGAAAAAGCCTGAAACGGCGCCCTCCAAAAGTTTACTCATAATCCGCTGGTCCCTGGTTCGAGTCCAGGTGGGGGCACTCCAAGGCTCGTCGGCCAGGATCGGCCTTCAAGCACCTGAAAAACAAACACATAGATTCGACGCCCGTGCCCCCGCGTCCGGGTTCAACGCTCGAAGTTGTCCTCTTTAATAGCTTGTCCTTTTCTAAAGGACAATATAGTTTACGAGACATGAAAGCCCGAACCGCCGACGCATTCGAGCCGTACCTCGCCCGTCTTCGCGAGCTCCCATTCGTGCGGACAGCGACGATTCGCGCGCCTGAGGCCCGAGTTCGCCATCGGCGACTCGATGGCATCGTTGTCGTGAGGACCCCCGACGACGAGCACGCGTTACCCGTGGAATTGAAGCGAACTTACCTGACGTACGCGACGGCCGATGGTGTGCTTGCACAGATGAAGGGGGCCACGCCGCGACCCTGGATCCTGTTCGCTCCCCACATCCCACGTCCGCTGGGCCGACACCTCGCGGAACACAATGCCAACTACATGGACCTCGCAGGGAACTGCAGATTGGTCCTCGGCCATCGATACGTGGCTCACGTCGAAGGGCGGACCCGTGAACGAGCTGCGGAAGAACGACGCGGGCTGCGGGTGCCCGGATACCAGGTGCTCTTCGCCGTTCTAGCCGAACCCGAACTGTTGAACGCGACGGTTCGTCGCATAGCCGATGCCGCGGGAACGGGAAAGACGGCCGCGGCCGAGACCCTTCGGCGTCTGCAAGATGAGAACCTCATCGGGGAGGTCAAGGGACGCCGGTTCATTCTCGAAGCGAAGATTCTCTTGGAGCGCTGGATCGCGGGTTACGCGACGCACGTGCGTCCGCGCCTCCTGATCGGAACCTACCAGACGGCGGACCGAGATCCGGAGGCGCTCGAGCGACACGTTGAGGAAGCACTCGGGGACAAGCTCGCCTGGGGATTCGGCGGAGGCGCGGCCGCCGCTCGATTGGCGCGCTTCTATCGGGGCGAGCGCACCATCGTCCATCTCGAGAAGGCCCCGCTCGATTTGCAGAAGCGACTCCAAGCCCAGAGAGCCGACGACGGTCCCCTCGTCCTGCTGCGCGCGCCGGGCCAAGTCACCTTTGACGGGATCAAGCCCCGAACCGTTCATCCGCTCCTGATCTACACGGAACTCCTCGTGACTGACGACCCCAGAGCTCGTGAAGCGGCGAACGAAGTATGGGAGCGGCACCTGGGACACATGCGATGAACCCGTTCCTTCCCGACGAGATCGAAGCGCTGCGCGTGTTGGTTCGAACGTGGCCAAACACCAAGATGGTGGTCCTCGGGGCCGCCGCCCTTCGCTGCTCCATTCCGATGTCCTGGCGCACCACGGAAGATCTCGACCTGACAGTCGCCGCGAGCATCGAGGACGCGACTGCCGCCTTGTCGTTCCTTCCAGGATGGTCTCCGGATCCACGCCAAGAACAACGATGGCGAACGCCTTCAGGCATCGCGGTGGACATCGTTCCAGCGAGCGACGAAGCTCTGGCGCGCGGGTACATCGAGTGGCCGAGATCGGGCTTCCGAATGAGCCTTCTCGGAATGCGACTGGCCTTCGAGCACGCCGTCGTCCTCCGTATCGCGGCCGATCTGGAGGTGCGCGTGGCTCCGATCCGCGTCATCGCGGTACTGAAGATGATCGCGTACCTGGACCGTCCCGAAGTCCGCGCCAAGGACCTCGGGGATTTGGCCCACATCATGTACGGGTACGTCGGCGATGACTCCGACCGAAGATTCTCGATCGAGGTGCCTGACGAGTTGACGGAGTACGAAGACGTCGCTCCTTACCTCCTCGGGCGAGACGTCGGCACGTTGGTCGATCCGGAAGAGCGCCGGAGGATCTTGGATTTCGTGACCACCATTGATGACGAAGCGCGAGGTCCAGGACTTCTCGCGCGTATGTCCATCCTAGGGCCGCCTGCATGGCGAGATCCCGATGCCGTGCTCGAGCGGATCCGTGCCTTCCGACGCGGAATGGATAAGCGCTGAACCGCCAGGACGTTATCTGACCACGATGACGAATCGTGTATTCTCCGCCGATGACCTGCACGTCCTGCTCACGCACGGTTCCCGAGGGGAGCCGCTTCTGCCCACACTGCGCCGCGCCTGCGGATGCGTTCGATGCCACCCGCACGTCGGCGCCCCACGGCTTCTCCTCCTCGGAGCCCTCCGATCACGGCCGGTTCCTTCCGGGGACCATGGTCGGAGGCCGTTACCGGGTCGTCGGTCTGCTAGGTCGCGGGGGGATGGGTGAGGTCTACCGCGCCGACGACCTCAAGCTCGGCCAGGCGGTGGCGCTGAAGTTTCTCCCAGCGGTCGTGGAAAAGGACGCAGGGCGGCTCCAGCGCTTCCTTAACGAAGTGAAGATCGCGCGGCAGATCTCCCACCCGAACGTGTGCCGTGTGTACGACGTCGGGGAGGTGGACGGACACCACTACCTGTCGATGGAGTACGTGGACGGCGAGGATCTGGCGAGTCTGCTGCGACGAATCGGCCGCCTGCCGAAGGACAAGGCGGTGCAGATCTCACGGCAACTGTGCGTGGGTCTCGCGGCGGCGCACGAGCAGGGGATCCTGCATCGCGACCTCAAGCCGGCGAACGTAATGATCGACGGGCGCGGCCGCGCGAAGATCACGGACTTCGGTCTCGCGACCCTTGCCGGCGCGATACGGGCGGACGAGGTGGGCGCGGGGACGCCGCAGTACATGGCGCCGGAGCAGCGGGCGGGAAAGGAAGTCACCGTCCGCAGCGATCTCTACTCGCTGGGACTCGTGCTGTACGAGTTGTTCACGGGGGAGCGTCCGTTCAACGCCGCGACGCCAGGGGAAACGGCGCGACGGCGGGACGCGAGCACGCCGACGAGTCCTTCGCGCCACGTCGAAGGGTTCGATCCCGCGGTCGAGCGCGTCATCCTGCGCTGCCTCGTGCAGGAGCCGGCCGGCCGGCCCTCGTCCGCGTTCGCCGTCGCGGCGGCCCTTCCCGGTGGCGATCCGCTCGCCGCGGCGGTTGCGGCGGGAGAGACACCCTCGCCCGAGCTCGTCGCGGAGGCCGGGGAAGCGGGCGGACTCAGTCCCGGCGCAGCCCTCGCCTGCCTGACAGGAATCGTGGCAGGCGTCGTGCTCGTGATCGCCTTGTCCTCACAGACGCAGCTCAGCCGGATCGTCCCCCTCACGAAGCCTCCGGACGTGTTGATCGAAGGAGCGCACGAGATCATCCGCGCGCTTGGCGTTTCCGCGGAAGCGAGGGACACCGCGCAGGGGTTTGAGTACGTGAAGAGCTACGGCGATCATCTCTTCGGCCACGTCCCCGCTCCGCTGATCTGGCAGCGATTGAGCGAAGGACCACCTTGGATCATCGACTTCTGGTACCGGCAGAGCCCGAAGGACCTCGTGCCCTACGAGCGCGATCGTCTCGACTACGACGATCCGCCCTTTCTCGTTCCGGGGATGGTGGGCGTCCGGCTGGAACCCGATGGACACCTCAAACAGTTGGACGCCGTCCCCGCCGATCGCGACGAGTCGAAGGGGCCTTGGCCAACGCCGGAATGGACGTCACTGCTTCGGGAGGCCGGCTTTGACCTCGCCAAGCTCATGCCCGTCGAACCGTCATGGTCGCCGCCCGTCTACGCGGACAGCCGTGCGGCTTGGGAAACCAACGACACCGGGACGACCGACGCGCGGATTCGCGTCGAGGCCGCGGGCTATCACGGGGCGCCGGTTTTCTTCCGAATCGTCAGACCCTGGACACAACCGCTGGTGACGGAGCCCGCTCCCGCTGGTCTCGGCATTCGGATCGTCCGGACTCTCCCGACCATTCTGCTGTTCACCGTGTTGATCGGTGCGACCGTGCTCGCGCGGCGAAACCTGCACCTCGGCCGAAGCGATCGTCGCGGTGCCGCCAGGGTCGCGATCTTCGTTCTCGCGACGGGGCTCCTGGCCTGGGTTTTGACGAATCACCACGTCCTGAACACGGCAGAGACGAGTCTCTTCTTCCATGGCCTCGCGTTCGTCGTTCTCGTCTCTTGTGTGTCGTGGCTCTTCTACCTGGCGATCGAGCCGTACGTAAGGCGCCTCTGGCCGCAGGTCCTCGTCTCGTGGGTGCGTCTGCTCGATGGCCGGTTCCGCGATCCGCTCGTCGGCCGGGACGTTCTGTTCGGTCTCCTGGGGGGAGTGGCGTTCGCCTTGCTCGGCCAGGCATGGCCCTTGGCCTCCCGATGGTGGGGAATCGCTCCTCCCCCTTTCGATCTTCCGCCCTACTGGGCCGAATTCGAGAACCTGAGCGGATTCCGGATGGCGTTTGCAAACCTCCTCGGCTGGCCGATCGCCTCATTTCTCTTTGCGGCCGGATACATGGTCTCGCTCCTACTCCTTCGCTCCGTTCTCAAGGACCGCAGGCTCGTCATCGCGGCATTCGTCCTCATCTGGACGGTCGTCAACGCCCCCTCGTCCGCCAACCCGTCTGTCGCTCTTTTATTCTCAGCGCTCGGGACGGTCCTGGGTCTGACCCTTTTCCTCCGCTTCGGCCTTATCCCGATCCTCGTAGCCGGCGCCGTTCAGGCCCTCTTGACATTGCACCAGCAGACCTTCGATTTCACGCGTTGGTACGCCCCCAACTCGATCCTCGTGCTGATCGTCATTGCCGGGCTCACCGCGTACGGGTTTCGTGTCGCGCTCGCAGGCCGGGCGGTTTTCAGCGACGCGGGTCTCGAGCGCTGACGGCCGATCGAACTCTACGCAAACTCTACGCACCAGCATGGAAGCCATGGACGCCGGTGGAAGCGGTGGACAAAAAATTGGGCGCCGTTTCCGAAACTGCCTGAAACGGCGCCCTTCTAGTTTTCCCTCATAATCCGCTGGTCCCTGGTTCGAGTCCAGGTGGGGGCATTCGCAAGTTGCTGACACTGAGTCGCTGACCCCGGCGGGATGCCGGAAATGCAGCTGTCATGCGTCAGCGAATGTTTATCTCGACGGCATGCTCTTCGCGGTCGTCGACGAGCTGAATCGTGGCGCCCGGTTGTTCCTTGCCATCGACGATCACGCAGACCGGCTGGGCGGCTTCTACTCCGCCCCGCGTCACGGTGATGTGGTAGAAGGTGTCGCGATGGCGGTAGTGAAGCTTGAGCGACTCCCAGGCGCGTGGCAGCCGTGGGCTCACCCGCAGGTGGTCCGCTTCGAGCCGGAGACCGAGCAACGTCTCCACGATCAGCCGGTACATCCAACCTGCCGACCCCGTATACCAACTCCAGCCACCGCGGCCGGTGTGCGGCGCGACGGAGTAGATGTCGGCGACAACGACGTACGGTTCGGCTCTATAGCGGTTGACCTGCGCTGGGTCCGTCGCGTGATGGATCGGGTTGAGTAGCGAGAACAGTTCCCACGCTCGCTCGGTCTCACCCAGTTCCGCGAATGCCATGACCGCCCAGATCGCGCCGTGGGTGTACTGGCCGCCGTTCTCGCGCACGCCGGGCGCGTAACCTTTGATGTAGCCGGGTTCGAGCGCGGATTTGTCGAAGGGTGGATCGAAGAGTTGGATCAGCCGCGAGTCGCGCCGGACCAGGCGTTGATCCACGCAGTCCATGGCCAGCCGCGCGCGCGCCGGATTCGCCGCGCCCGACAGCACGGCCCAACTTTGAGGGACGGAGTCGATCTGGCATTCGTCGTTCGTGGCCGAGCCGAGCGGAGTGCCGTCGTCGAAGTATGCACGCCGGTACCAGTCGCCATCCCACCCATGGAGTTCGATATTCTGCTGCAACTGCGCCGCCTGCTGGGTGCATTGGTCGGCAAATTCGGAATCGCCCCGGAGTCGGGCCAGTTCCGTAAAGCGCTGCAATACGTCATACAGGAAGAACGCCAACCACACGCTCTCGCCTTTGCCTTGAGCGCCGACGAGATTCATCCCGTCGTTCCAGTCGCCGCTGCCGATCAACGGCAACCCGTGCTCGCCGAATCGTAGTCCGCGTTTGATCGCCCGCATGCAGTGCTCGTAGAGCGTGCCGTCGTCCCCCGAGAGTTGCGGCAGATCGTAGTAAGAGTCCTCGTCGGCATTCACCAGACGGCCTTCGAGGAACGGCACGCGTTCATCGAGCACGCCGGTGTCGCCGGTTGTCTTCACATACCGACAGGTCGCGTACGGCAGCCAGAGGTAATCGTCGGAGCAGTGCGTGCGGACGCCGCGTCCGGTGGGCGGATGCCACCAGTGTTGCACGTCGCCTTCGCGGAACTGGCGACCGGCGCACCGCAGCAAATGTTCGCGGGCGGTCCACGGTGCGGCGTAGAGCAACGCGGTCGTGTCCTGGAGTTGGTCGCGGAACCCGTAGGCGCCGCCGGATTGGTAATATCCGCTCCGTCCAAAGTAGCGACCCGCCAGCGTCTGGTACTCCAGCCAGCCATTGACCAGAAGGTTCAAGGCGGGGTCCGGCGTTTCGGCGTACACGACGCCCAGAGTCCGTTTCCAGAAATCCCAGACGCTCTGCAAGGCCAGCCGCGCACTGGCCGGTCCGGTGAACCGCCGGACCAGTTGCTGGGCCTCGTCGGCACCGACGCCGGCGCCCAGAACGAAGACCAGTTCGCGCTCCTGGCCGTCGGCCAGGTCGAACGGCACCTGCAGCGCCGCGCACGGGTCGAGGCTCGCGCCGGTCCGGCCGGACAGTCGCGCTTGCCGCATCGCGGCAGGACTAGCCGGCGTGCCGTTGCGTCCCAGAAACTCCATTCGGCTACCGGTGACGGCCCGCGCGGAGTCGCTGACGTTGACGAAGACGGTCTTGCCGGCAAACTCGCGGTTGTACGGGTTGTGGGCGAACAGCGCGCCTGTCGTCGGGTCGATCTCGGTGACGACGTGCATCAGGTTCGGGTGCCGCCACTGGCCGAGGACTAACTCCCAGTAACCCGTGACCGATAGGTGCCGGGTCCGGCCCGAGCGATTGCGAACCTTGACCACCACCAGTTTCACCGGCGCGTCCAGCGCGACGTAGGTCCACAGTTCCGAGCTGATCCCCGTTTCCTCGTATTCAAACACGCTGTAGCCGAAACCGTGTCGGCAGACGTAGGTGCCGTTTCCGCGCGCGGGCAGCGGTGTCGGCGACCAGAACTGACCGGTTTCTTCGTCGCGGAGGTAGAACGCCTCCCCGCTGGTATCGCCCACGGGATCGTTGCGCCAGGGAGTCAGTCGGAATTCGTGGGCGTTGTCGACCCAGGTGTAGGCCCCGCCGCTTTCCGAGATGACCGTGCCGATCTGCGGGTTGGCCAGCACGTTGGCCCAAGGCGCGGGGGTGGTCTGTTCGGGCGCGAGTGAGATCACATACTCGCGTCCATCGGGCGTGAACCCGCCCAGACCGTTGAAGAAGACGCGCTCAGGTGGGTCTGGCGTGGATGCTGTCGCCGGCGGCATCGACCGCGTCGGGATGAAGCGCGGAATCTTCCGCTCGACCGGCGCCCGCCGCTCAACCTGCTCGGCCAGGGTCTCGGCGCTGTCGGTGAGGATCACACGTGCGACTGTTTGCAGCAGGACCCGGTCTTCCTCCGACAACTGTTCGCTGCGCCGCAGAAAGATCCCGCCGGGCTTGTCCACGCGGTGCGCTTCCGTGCCGGCGGCGATCAAACCCAGGATGCTGTCCTGCAAGACCTGACGATAGCCGGAAAAATCTTCGTTCAGGATGACGAGATCGACTTCCAGTCCTTTCTCGCGCCAGTAGGCGTGCGCCCGGAGCACCTGCCTCACCAGATCGATCCGGTGTACGTCGGAGATTCGCAGCAGGGTGATCGGTAGGTCCCCCGAGATCCCGAAGGCCCACAAACTCGACTGGCCGAGCTGGTTGCGGGCGAGGATCCCGGTGTCCGCTCGGTGGAGAGGGTTGGCGTGAATGACCGAGCTGGCCAACTGCATATACAACTGGGCCTCGGACTCGGTCGCCCGCACCTGGCGCAGCACGAGTCCGCTGTGCGACCAGGCCATCTCGAACGCGCGCGCCGCGAAGCTGGGGTTGCGATACCTAGCGATCAGCGCCAGCGCCCCCGCGCGTGTTTCGGCCATACCGGAGATGATGTGCCAATTGGCGGAAGCGTCGGATTCGATGACGACGCTTTGTCGAATCGCGACGATCGGATCGAGCACCGCACCATCCGTGTTGGAAAGCTGGGCGACCGCGTCGAACGCGACTGGGTCGGCGACGGAGCGGCAGCGGCCGATGAATCTGGCCCGGTCCGTTTCGTAGGACGCTTCGCCCGCCAGGGTGCCTTGTGCAGTCATCAGATGGAACATCCACGGCGGGTTGTCGCTCGGCGCGCGTGGCCGGCGCGTGCACAGAATGGCCTGCGAGTCGTTGAGAATCTCGGTTTGCACGAACAGATTGCTGAACGCCGGGTGCGCGAGGTCGGTGTTCAGCGGAGCAAGGACGACTTCCGCGTAGCTGGTTAACTCGATGGTGCGGCGCTGGGATGCGAGATTCGTCAACGTTACGCGACGGACTTCGACGTCGTCCTCGGGCGACACGGCGATTTCCGTGTGCGCGTCGATGTTCTCGTCGCGGCGGCGATATTCGGCGCGGCCGTGCACGAAGATCGCCTCGTACTTCTTCGACGGCCGCCGCGTCGGTTGATAGGCCGACGACCAGAGCGCGCCTGTGGCTGGGTCGCGCAGATAGCAGAACGTGCCCCACCCATCGCACGTCGCGTCTTCGCGCCAGCGCGTGACCGCCAGGTCTTTCCATCGGCTATACCCGCCGCCCGCGTTGGTGGCCATGACGTGATAGCGGCCATTGGACAGCAGCTGCACCTCGGGAATCGGAGTATGCGGTGAAGTGAACACGCGCATCGTGGCGGCGATCGACCGTGGCCGGCGCGCGGCGCTGACTTCCGCGACGCGCGGCTGCGACGGGGAAACGGCCTTGGGAATGCGCTCGTGCAATAACAGCTCCGACGCTTTGAAGTACGGGTTGGAGAGGAACCGCCGCTGCATGGGCCGGTCCAAAAGCCTGTACGTGAGCGCCAGGAGACTCATTCCCTGGTGATGCGCCATGAAACTGGGGAGCGGAACGCAGGTCGTGCCGCGAGGCACGCGAGTGGGAGTGAAATCGATCGCTTCATACAGCCCGTACGCGCCGTGGTAACCGTTCTCCGCCAGGAGTTTCAGATTTTGGCACGCCTCGCGGGGAGCGATCATCAACGCCAGTACCGACGCGTACGGCGCGACAACGAGATCGTCGGCAAGACCGCGCTTGAACCCTAACGCGGGCACGCCGAACGCAGCGTACTGATAAACGCCGTGAGCGTCGGTGAGGTTGTAGCACGACTCGGAAAAACCCCACGGCACGTCGCGCTGGCGGCCGTATTCGATCTGGCGGGCCACGACCGCCCGATAGGTCTGATCGAGCAGCGTGTGATCGTAGGTCGGCATCACCAGCAGCGGCATCAGGTACTCGAACATCGAGCCGCTCCACGACAGCAACGCCATCGCGCCGGCGTCGGTGGTCAATTGCCGGCCCAAGGCGAACCAATGATCCTGCGGCAACAGGTCCTGGGCCACGAGAATGAAGCTCGCCAACCGCGCCTCCGAGGCGAGCAGGTCGTAATGCGATGGATCGCGGCTGTGGTCGGTGACGTTGTAGCCGATCGACAACAAATCGCGGGTGGGATCGTAGAGAAAAGAGAAGTCCATCACCGCCAGCTCCGTACAACGCTGGGCGAGTTGATCGATCCGTCGGATGCGCGCGGCGGCGTTGTCGGAGCCGGTGGACGCGTCGGCCAACTCTTGCAAGGTCGGCACATGATCGAACTGCTGGGGCTCGGGAATGAGGAACTGCAAATCGTCCCGCGCAGCGTCGCACTGCCGGACGAGAGCCTGCGTCCACCAGTGCTGATTCGGGTCGCCGTCGGCCGGCAGCGCGGCGACATCCCGACTAAGTTCCTGAAGCAACCCCGAAATGGCCGAGAGATCGGGCGGTGCCGAAGCTTGCAACTTCAACCTAAGCGAAACGACGGACGACGACGAGATCTTGTCCACGGTATCCCGTAGCCCGGTCAAAACGCGCAGCGAAACGATGGGTTGGTTCTTCAATTCCCACAGTCCCGCGCGCAAGGTGAGCAACGCGCCGGCCAGATTGCCGCTGTCGACACTCGATACGTAGTGCGGGCGCAGCGGCTCGAGGGTGCGCGTGTCGTACCAGTTGTAGAGGTGGCCCCGGTAGCGCTCGAGCTGTTCCAGCGTGGTGAGGGTGTTTTCCGTGCGGTCGAGCAGTTGGCCGGAGGAGATGTAGCCGAAATCGCTCGCCGCCAGGTTGGCCAACAGCGCCATGCCGATGTTGGTCGGCGAGGTACGGGAGGCGACCACGGGTGTCAGGCCATCCTGGAGGTTATCGGGCGGCAACCAATGTTCTTCCGCATTGACCAGCACTTCGAAGTAGCGCCAAGTTTGCCGGGCCACGCCGCGAAGAAACGTCTGTTGCGCGTCGGACAAGACGGGTTGTTCGGCCACGAGTGGCCGGCTGATCCACCAGCCGACGACGGGTGCTGCCAGCCACGACAGCAAAACCGGCCCGCTGACGACCAGTTCACCGGGATTCGTCAACGCGAGCCCCGCGATGCCGGCCGCGGCGAACAGCGGTGCAACCCACATCTCCTGGAGAAAGTCGCCCAGGGTGGCGCGACCGTTGCGCTGCGCATAACCCGGCGTGTGCCAGAGCAGCAGTCCTCGCTGTGTGAACAGCATGCGGCCGCCGGAGACGAGAATCGCATCCAGATTGATGACGGCTTGATATGGCAACGTACTCAGCCGCAGACCGACCTCCGCCGACTGACGGCCAAGCGACTTCAGGGCGGTGTCCAGATGCGTAGCCCACGCCCGCTCCCGAGGTTTGCGAAGTACCTCCACCAGTGTCGCCAACAGCACGGGCAGCAAGAACAGCAGGAGCACGAATAGCGTCCAGAAGCCGGTCAGCTTCGGGGCCAGCAGCCAACCGGCAAGCAGGATCAGCAGCAGGGCGGGTGGCACGAGGCTGCGACGCAGGTTGTCGAAGATCTTCCACCAGCCGAGCGCGGTCAGCGTGTTGGGCCGACGCTGGTTGGCCGGCCCGAGCACCCGCGGAAAGAGCCACCCGGCGATCTGCCAGTCGCCTCGGATCCAGCGATGGCGACGGCTCATTTCGGCGGCGAAACTCGCGGGGTGGTCCTCGTGCAACTCCACATCCGTGACCAGCGCCGAGCGGGCATAACCGCTTTCCACCAGATCGTGGCTCAGGATGAGATTCTCCGGAAAGCGCCCGGCCGTAGCTTGCCGGAACGCGTCCACGTCGTAGATGCCCTTGCCGACGTACGACCCCTCGGCAAACAGATCCTGATACACGTCGGACACCTCGCGTGTATAGGGATCGATACCCGCTTCGCCGGCACTGATCTGGGCGAACCGCGAGCGATTGGCCGAGAGCAGGCTGATGGGTGTGCGCGGCTGCACGATGGCGTAGCCCTCGACCACGCGTTGGGTCGTCGGATCGAACCGCGGCCGGTTCAGCGGATGCGCCATCGTGCCGATGAGCTTGCGGGCGGCATCGCGAGGCAAGCCGGTATCGGTGTCCAACGTGAGGACGTATCGGATGCCTGGGAGCATCGTCAGATCGCCGATGATCTCGGAAAACGGGTCGCGCGGACCGCCGCGCAGCAGCGCGTTGAATTGCTCCAGTTTGCCACGTTTGCGTTCGTAGCCCATCCAGAGGCGCTCGTGCGGATTCCAAACGCGCGGCCGATGGAACAGATGGAAGACGGTCACCCCCTCGGGGCTGTATCGCGCATTCAAGGACTGGATGCCGTCGCGCGCCAAGCGCAGCAGGTCCGCATCGTCGGGCTGCGCCAATTCGGGGGCATCGCGGAAGTCCGTGAGCAGCGCGAACAACAGGTTCGGGTCGCGGTTCCCCAAGTACCGGATCGCCAAGCCTTCCACCAGATCGGTGACGGCCTGCGGACTGGTCAAGAGCGTGGGGATGACCACCATGGTGCGGTCGGCGTCCGGGATTCCTTTCGAGAAATCCAGGCGCGGGAGGAGGCGTGGGCCGACCATGATATTCGTCAGCAAGTTCACGAGCGCGACCGCCATCTGCGACGAACCGATGGCTCCCAGCACCATCAACACCCAGACCCGCCAGTCGTGCCAGCCCAACTGGCTGACCGGCCCCACCACCAGACCGACAGTAGCTGCCGTGATCGCCGACAGGGAACCGACGTAGCAGAAAACCGGGAACCGGCGAACCGTCCGCGTCAGCGACCGGCCGAGGGACCAGCGGACGCGGACTGCGCGCTCGAGCCTCGGTCGGCCCTTGTCGATGAGATAGAATCCCACGTGGGCGGCGCGCGCCTGCGGGCCGTCGCGCCGGGAGGCTTCCGCCGCGAGTTGGATCGCAGCGCGGGCCACCGCTTCTTCGGCGCCCCCGGACTGCCGCGACATGGCTTCCACGCCGTGGCGATAGCGGTCGCGCGTGACGAAATCCATAGCGGCATACACATCGGCTGGATCGGTGCGCAGCACCTGCTCGATGATGCTCATCGTCTCGACGAAGTTCCGCCAGTCCATCGAGCTCACGAAACGCAGACTGCCGATGCTATTACCGATGGACACCTGATCGGCAGCCCGGGTCTGGTTGTCCGCCCGCTGCAGCTGCTCGCGGGTCAGGCCGTGTTCGGAGAGCCGGTGCTGAACCCAGCTCTGAACGGTCGCCAGCGAAGGGCTCTGTCCCTGCAACCGTCCGCAGAACTCCTCCACGAACTGGTTGTTGAATGGCGGATCGGACTGGGCCATCTCAGCCAACACATGGAGGACCCTTGCCGGCTCTCTCTCCACCACCGCCAAAAGGCGACCGGCCCACAGGTTGGCCAGATTCCGATCGCGCCACCGCCGGGCAATGTGCGCCGACACGCGTCGCAGGTTCTCGATCAGTCCCAAACGCAGCATGATCGGCACGGCCCACAATTCGCCGAGCGTCAGCGGGCTGACCGACTGGTAGGCGGTGACGAAATTGCGGACGTTGTCGGCGTCTACGCGCCCGTCCACGTGGGAGATCAACTCCAGGGCGATGTCATAAACGCGGGGAAACCCCGCGGCTGCTCCAGTCGCCAGACGCGGCAACTCGCGGCTGTAGGTCCGCGGCAAATGCAACCGCGTCAGGCGAATCTGTTGCTCGATAAGATAGAAGTTATCCAAGAGCCATTCGCCCGCCGGGCCGATGCGCCGGCCCTCGACCTCCGCGCGGGTCACCAGATCGTGAGCCCGAGCGAGAGCCTGTTCGTTGTCCGCCAAGCGCAGCAGCAACCGATTGGACCCGAGTTCCGGGTCGATCCGATGCTGTCTCGCCACCGCGACGGCATGCCGACGCAACTGGTCGTCGCCGAACAGCTCAGCGCGTAAGGGCGGCTCGCTCGCGCGGGGGCGCAGAAGCGTCTGCTTGACCCTCCAGGCTTGCCGACGCAGCGATAGAGTCTTCATTCTGTTCCCAATTCTGCAATCCGAACGAAGCCAGTTTCTATCACTTCCCCTGCGAGCCGGTCCGTTCCGCGAGGCCGGCCGGCGGGAAAGCTTACGAAATTCGGGTCAGCCGCGGCGCGGCCCCCCGATCCGACAGGGTGGTCGAGTTTTCGGCGTTTACCCCGGACCACCTTCTCACGTTCGTTGACAGCACCGGGCGCATTCATGTCGACTTTGAGCAGGAAAGAATGGCAGAAGCGGCGCGCCTTGCCGTTGGGGTGAACACCCCATGGTGCCAGGGCGCCCGCTCGGATTAGACCTGCCGACGCACTCGAGTCCGGGTGAAAGGGAGACCCAAAGGTTCTTTCACCGATCAGCCCAACCATCAGTACGCAAATCGTACGCAAGAGGATGGGAACGCTGGACACCGGTGGAACGTGTGGACAAAAACAAGAGCGTCGCCTCGAAAAATCCGTGTGACGACGCCACTCTCGGTTTCACTCATAATCCGCTGGTCCCTGGTTCGAGTCCAGGTGGGGGCACTTACCCGATCGCAGGTCGCCGTGATCAAGGATTCGCAAGCAGACGAAAAGAGTCGATCGCAGGTCAAACGCGATCTTCGCGCGCTGAAGGATCTGGGGATACGGCTTGCAGGTTTGTCCAAAGGACAGTTGCGCGAAATTCCGCTGTCCGACGAAACGCGCGCGGCCATCTGGGCAGCCCAAGGGATGGCCCGCAACGCTCTCCAGCGTCACTACCGGTACCTCTCATCCTTGCTGGCGGAAGAGGATGTTGCCGCCATCAGGACCGCGCTGACCGGCGAGCTGCAGCCGCATCTCAAGGATGTTACGGAGCAGCACGAGGCGGAACGGTGGCGCGACGAGCTACTGACGGGTGACGAGCGTCAATTCGCCGCGTTCGTCGAGCGATACCCGAAGTTTGACCGGACACATGTGCGCCTCCTTGTGCGCAATACACGGAAGGAGCTCGATCTCGGCAAGCCACCAAGGTCGGCGAGGTTGTTGTTCCGATATCTGAGACGACTCTCTGACCCGCGGGACTAGAACGCCTCTCTCTTGCCGACCTGTTGCCCTCCCAGATTGAACACGAGAAACTCCGCACGGAGTCCGGCGGCGGAGGTCGGCTTGATCAGATAGGGACGGGCATTGAAGGCCCGCGCGAATCCCTCGTTTGCGACGACTACCGCGGCGCGCCATCCATCGAAGCGTTTGAGAGTCTTGCCGAGGTCGCGATAGAGTCGCAGCACGTCGCCTTCTTCGCCCTGCATCCGGTGCCCGTAGGGCGGGTTGAAGGCGAAGACGCCGCGACCGCGCGCTGCTCCGGGGAGGATCTCCGCGATGCGCTCCGGTGTGAGGTCGGTTGCGTTCATCGAGCGCACCACGATGGACTGCTCGACATCGCGTCCTGTGAGGCCGGACGCTCGCAGGTTTCCGATCATCCACGCGATGCATTCCTCGTTGATGTCCGATGCGAGGATGTAGGGACGCGTGTCCGGATAGAGCGGAGGCGCCTGGACGGGGAAGCCCGCGAACGCCGGCGATCGCAGCGCCGGAAGTTCGTGCGGCTTGCGGACGGCAAATCCACGGGCCAAGAGCGCCGCCTCCACCGCAATGGTGCCGCTGCCCGCGGTCGGGTCGACCAAGGCTTCTTCGTGGGGCATCCACTTCGCCAGCAGCACGAGTTGGGCAGCCAGCGTCTCGCGCAGGGGTGCCGGCCCTTGGGCGACGCGCTGTCCGCGCATGTGCCGTGGGCCCCGCCCGAGGTCGAGGATGACGAGAGTGCGGCGGTCGTTTTCAATTCCGACCCGACGCACGAGCATTTCCCACTCCGCGCCCTCGCTCTGGACGACCGCCTGGCCACCTCGCTGCTGCATCGCCTGTTCGAACGCGCTCTTCACGGCGCCACGCAATTGCAGGGGGCCAGCCTCGAAGTCTTCGACTCCCTTGACCTCCACCGTGAACGTCACCGAGCGCCCGCGCGGCAAGCGATCATCCGCGGCCAGCAGCGGGACCAGGTCGGAAACCAAGGGCTCGAGCCGAACCGCGGGCGATGAGGCCAACTCCCACCCGATACGCGATGAACTGCGATGGTAGCAAGCGGCGACCCACGCAATCTCCGGGTCGAACGCGTAGCGCAGCGCCATGGAACCCTGACGCGCCGGCTTTGACACACGCACGTGGAACGGCGAGCGCTTCACGAGGCGGAGCAGCTCGGACTCCATGACCTTGTTTGAACCGACCGTGCCCGAGAGCCGGAGCGCCGACTCCGCTCGCGCGCCCGGCAGGCCGCTCAACTGATTCTTCGTCATCGGTTGAACGGGTAGTCCCGAATCCAGTGGAAGCCGTGGGTGAGCAGCGGGAGCTTGTGGTGGTCGAGCGTGCCGTCGGGCAAGAGCCTCGTTGCGGTGGGCTGCGTGAGCGTGGAGGCCTCCATGTCGATTTGCGCCCGGTGATACCCGAAGGAGTCGTCCATCCGCTGGACGGCGACGCCCATCGGGGGACGCGTCGATCGAGGCCGCATCATAGCCTCCGACTTCACAGCTTTGCGCGCCATCCTCCACACAAAGAACGTCGCCGGGACCAAGGGCAGTCCCGACGAGGCTCGGAAACTCGAGGAGAGCGGGGAGAGAGCTAGAAGCTGAAGACCAGACCCGCGGCCGGACCCGACGACGTCAAGGAGAGATCCCCCGTGGGTCCCGTCATGTCGATCTTGTTCGACTTGTACGCCGCGTAGATGTGGATGAACGGGGCCGGCTTGACCGCCAGGCCCCCTTCGAGCTCGACGCCCGTCTTCCCATCGTAGGGGACTCCCGCGATCGACATCGAGCCCATGGTCGGGAGGTACGCCCCCCGCGCGAAGAAGTACACGACCTTCACGGACACGCGCCCCTCGACGGACACGCGCGGTGCGGTCGTGGCGTCGTCGACGAGGCCCACCCTCTCGGCGCCCAGGCCCACGGCCACGAAGTTGTTCCGGCTGGTCGAGAGCCACCGCCACCGCACGTCGACCGTCGTGAAGTCCGAGTCCGTGCCCTCGAGGCTGCCTTCCGGGCTGACGTCGTAGCGCGAGGCTCCGAAACCGAGCGAGTTCTTGAGCCAGACGTTGCCGAAGCCCCCGGCGGCCCCGGAGTCTTCGTGCGCCAGCCCGTCGTCGGTTGAGGCGCCCCAATAGAGCGCGCCCAGCTCGACGTCGACGGGGCCGACGGCGGGAGTTCGATCGATCGAGACGATTGCGGCGAGGAGCGCACACGCACCCGCGCCAAGGATCCGTTTCTTGCACATGGTGTAGTCCCTCCCGTGCACCACGGGAAAGTCGGTCGCGACCGGGCCGCTGTCAACCGGCCGCGCCGGGGCGAGGTTTCTCAGCCTCGAGTCGTTCCCGTCACCCCATGCTTGTCGAAGGAACTCTTCGGTGCTTTCATGGCGCCTTCGTCTTCCCGCGGGGGTGATGTCCAATGGCCGGAAACAAGCCACTGAGCAGGGCTGAGTTCGCCGCACTGGCTGAGATCGCCAAGGCCAGACGGCAAATGACGATCAACATGTTTC
>JAYUCM010000367.1:0-17789 GCA_043740355.1 Acidobacteriota bacterium
AGTAAACGGTCGCGGCGACGCTGACGAGATACGTCGTCAACGGGTCGTGCATGGTCCACTGGTACTGCGTCTTGCTCCCCGCTTTCGGAACGGTCCCGATGAGCAGCCCATTGCCGGTCGCGGTCCATGTGCTCGGCACCGTCCACCACTCCTCGACCGTGGCCTTGTCGTCGGGTCGATCTTTGCAGGGCCACCAGGACCTCGCCCCGTTGGGCTCGGACAGGGTCGAGACCATCGTGCCCAGGGTGCCCCCGCTCGTCTTCCGCCAGCTGATCGAGCCGAACCCGGTGGCCGTGGGGGCGCCGTTGTAGAAGACCTGCACGTCGAACGTCTGGTCCGCGTCGAAGGGCTGATCGAGCGTGATGTCCACCAGGCCCGTGGGGCGGGTGAACGTCAAGATCGTCGCCCCACGCCGCACCTGCGTGACGGTCATGTTCGTCGCCAGGTCCAGGACGAGGTGCTGAAACCCGTTGACGAGGCTCTTCCCGGTGACGGTCACGGAGCCGGTCACGCGGCGGGTCGAAGGGACGAACTCGAGGTCGAGGAGATAGTGCTGGATGTCCACGTCGTCTTGAGCCGTGGCGATCATGGCCTCCGCAGCCGAAAGCGGCTCGTCCGTCCCTAAGAGGCGCACGTGCCCCTTGCGGAGCTGCTCGCGCTGCTCCGGGGTGGGTACGGGGAACGATTCCGGCTCCCCACTGCTTGCGGACGACGCGGCGAAGAGTCCCAGCCAGACACACGCCAGAGCGCACACGTTCAGCGACATCGAGCCCCCCATGAGATTGTGCGAGACTCCAGTCTTACGACGAAACGGGCGTTCCGCCAAGGACCGGCGGACACCACCGCGTCCGCACGATCGATGCGCGCATTCGTTCGGGAGAGGGGGACCCCCGGCCGGAGGACGACCCAATCGCCGGAGTCGAGCAGCTGACTCGGCTCGCCGTGTTCCGCGAAAACGGACCCACGGACACATGACAAGGGACCGTGTATTCTTCGTCGAGTCATGGCGGTTCAACCGACCGATCGCCGATTCAATTGGGGGTGGCTCATCCTCCTGGCCATTTCGGCCATTCCGGCGAGCGTGATCCTTGAAATGATCCTGAAGTACGGCGTGAATGTGCCGTACTACGACCAGTGGCAATGCGAAGCGCCAGTATTCAGGAAGTTCTTGGAACACCAACTTACGCTCGCCGACCTGTGGGCGCAGCATAATGAGCATCGGATGTTCTTCCCGCGGCTGCTCTATCTGCTGCTGGCCTACTGCACGCATTGGAACGTCCGGGCCGAACTGATCGCCACCTGGCTGTGTGCCTGCGTCGTCAGCTTCAGCATCTACCGAATGTATCGCAGCGTCAGCGGCCCGATCGGCGCAGCTGGGATGATCCCGTTCATCGCCGCCAACGTGCTGATCTTCTCGCCCGCCAGCGTCGAGACCTGGTTCTGGGGTGTGTGCCTGGCGAACCTGCTGCAGACGGCCGGGATCATTGGCGCGATGGCTATTGCGTGTTCGGGGCTGAAACCGAACTGGCGACTGGGATTCTGTGCCGTCCTCGCGACGGTGGCGACATTCTCGACGGCCAGCGGATTGCTCTGTTGGATTGTCTGTGCGCCGCTGTTGTTTCTCCGCAGCCAGGCGCCGCGCGGTAGCGCGTGGCGGTTGTGGTCGATGTTGGCCTGGACCGCCGGTTTCATACTCACCACGGCAACGTACTTTTATCAATACACCCGCCCGCCCCACCATCCGCCGCCGACCGATGCGCTCAAGCGTCCGATCGACGCCCTTTCATTCCTCCTGCTTTATCAAGGCAACTCGCTAACGTTTCTCACCCAGACCAACTACGTCACCGTCGCGAGGATCATCGGCGGGACGATGCTCGGGTTGCTGCTGGTGGCTTGCACGTATCTGCTTTTCCGCTGGGGCAACGTGCGCATGCGCGATCGGGGACTGGTCTGGTTGATGCTCGCGCTCTATTCCGTTGCCAATGGCGTCCTCATCACTCTGAGCCGGGTGGAATTGACGATGGCGGCGGCCACATGGACGCGCTACATCAACCTTTCCATGGTGCTGCCGGTAGCGCTGATCTTTCTGTTGCCGTTGATTGTGGAAGACCTGCCCGAATCCATGGGACGATGGGACGTGAAGCCCGCCCTGATGCGACAACTGGCCGGCATGCTTGCGATCGCGCTGGTCTTCCACGCATTCAAGTTCTCCGAAAGCATGCGGTCGGTGCGGTCGCTCCATATCGATCGGCTCGAGTGTAAGGCGAAGTTGCTGTTCATCGATTGTTTCCAACAGGACTCGAAGAAAAGCATCAATGAATTGGGGCTGAGCGAAATCCGGCCGTTGGTGGATTCTCTGAACGAGCATGGCTGGATCAACCCGCGGCTGATCAAGCGCGCCGGGATGCAGGATCTGGAGGCGTCGAACACCAAGGGGGCCGAAGCCTACGGCGCGATCGAGCGGATCGGCGACGCGGGTAACGGGAACACCTTCATCGCAGGATGGGCGTGCGATCCAAGCACGGGATCTCCGGCGGATGCGGTGGTGTTGAGCTGGCAGCAACCGGGAGGCGATCCAGTCCCTTTCGCCGTTGCCGACATGGGAGGGGAGCGTTCCGATCAGCCGGCTGCATCGCCGAGGCGCTACTCCGCGTGGCAGCTGGTCGTTCCATCCAGCCAGTTGCCGCAGGGGAAAACGGGTCTTCGCGCCTGGTGGTTCGACACGACTACCGGCAGGGTGGTGGGACTGACCGGTTCCCTCTAGGTCCGCGTGGCAGGCCAGGCTCGATCGGCCCAACGTCATCTCACTGCCAGACCGGGTGATGAGTCGCGACAGGCGCCTCGAATCATCGAGTCGGCAACCAAACACGGTTGGTACGGTTAGACTTCACGGATGCGCATGAGACCGCGCTCCGCAGTTGATCCCCCCGCGATAGGCCCTTCGTCATCAGCTTTCGACCGCCCGTGGGCGTTTCCCCTAATCGCCTGCTTCCTCTTGTTGGCCCTTTTGGGGGCTCGCCTGATTAACGATCCCGACTTGGGGTTCCATTTGCGGGGGGGGCAATGGATGCTTCAGAGCCATCGCTTCTTCAGCACGGACACCTATACCTACACCGTATCCGACCACAAGTACTTGAACATCCATTGGCTCTACCAGATCGTGCTCTTCGGGGCATACCGCGTCGGCGGCTATCCGCTGCTCACAATCCTGAATGTCGCCCTCTTGGCACTCATCGGCTTCTCCACGCTTCTCCGGCTGCGCCTGACCGGCGCGCCCCCGTGGATCTGCGTTGTCCTCCTTCTGACGGCCGTCGTCGCTTCCGAAACCCGATTCGTGGTGCGGCCGGAGGTCGTGAGCTGGTGCTTCATGTCGCTGACGCTGCTCATTCTCGAGCTGCGGGCCGCCGGAAGAAGGAATCTGCTCTGGCTGCTTCCTCCCATCCACTGGATATGGGCGAACACGGAAGGGCTCTTCGCTTTGGGTTGGGCCTTGATGGCCATCCACCTGGTTGCCGGCTATATCCTCACTCGCAAGACGGACTTCACTCTCCTGAGATCTTTCGCGCTGTCTGTGGTCGTCTGTCTTCTTAATCCCAACTTGGTCGACGGCGCCCTCTATCCGTTTTCTCACCTCCTGATGCTGGGGACATCCAATGTCTTCAAGCGGTTCATCGGAGAGCTTCAATCCCCGTGGGGACGCGATGCCTTCATTGCGACGGTTCCCCTGTGGACTTACAGAGTCTTCAGCGTCGTCCTTTTGATCCTGATCCTGACGTCCCCCCGGCGCCGGAAGATCCACGAGGGACTCCTTGCGGTTTCCTTCTTCTGTCTGTCCGCCACAGCCGTCAGGAATATTTCCATCTTCATGTTGGCCGTTGTCCCCGTCGTCGCTTCTTGCTGGAAAGACCTCGAATGGGAATGGCTGCTGAAATCTCAGAGATCGACCCTCGCCCGGCCCGCGACGGCCTGGGCCTTCACGGTCTTGACTCTCCTCTTCTGCCTGCGGGTGGCCACGAACGCCTACTACATTTCCGATCGGCGGGGGGAACGGTTTGGACTGGGATTGGACGGCGAGAGGCAGCCCATCACGGCCGCACAGTTCCTCGCGGACAACCAGCTCAGCCGGCGGATCCTCAACCAGATGAACTGGGGCGGTTGGCTCGATTGGAGGGGCCCCCAGAAGACGTTCGTTGACGGCCGTCTCGAGGTCATGGGTGAGGAGTTCTACAGTGAATACCTGGCCTCTTACAGGGGTGGGCTGGGTCGTCTGGCCGACAAGTACAACGCCGACATCATCTTCTTCGGCCACGCCATCGGCAACTGGCAATCCGAGTTGGCCACGACCTCCGAGTGGCGACTGGTCTACCTGGATGGGTTCTTCGCGATCTACCTGAGGGACGGTTACGCCACCTGGATGCCGCAGCTGGAAACGGTGACGCTGCTTCGCGAACACGGCGTCCCGGTCCCGACATCGGATGCGGCGGCCTTCCTGAAGCAGGCGTCCCGCCCGCCTCCGCTCGTGGCCTGGCTGGAAGGCTTTTACCAGCCTCAGATCTACCCCGAAGGCCTCCTCAACATGGCTGCGTTCAATTTCAACGCCGGAAACTCTAAGGCAGCCGAGTGCCTTCTGCTCGAGGCCCTCCGCCGAGCGCAGGGACGATACTTCGAGATCTACCACAACCTGGGGCTCATGTACTTCAAGAATGGCCGGTACGCCGAGGCGACGCTCTGCATGCAACGCGTACTGGAGGATGAACCCGACAACAAAGTGGCGCTGCAGGTTCTGGCCCGCATTCCGAACTGACGCGTGCGCTCCGTCAGGAGCCGAAAGGCCTACGACGAAACGGGCGTTCCGCCAACAGCCGCTGCCTTCCGGGCCTGGCGATGGGCGAGGTAGGTCATCGTCATCGCGCCGAGGCCGAGGAGCGCCGCGACGAACTGAGCGAGGACTCCGAGGAAGCAGAAGGGGATCATGAAGACGAGGTACAGCACGATCAACCCGATGAACAGGGCCATGTACGGGCCCGACTGGCGCTTCACCTTCTCGAGGACGAAACGGCCCAACCAGATCGCGACCGGGATCTTCGCCAGGTAGGCGGCCACCAAGTAGGCGAGCAGATAGATGAAGATGAACGGGATCGTGATGAGAAGGATCACGGAGAGGCAGACCGCGATCGTCACCAGGATCGACACGAATCCGATTCCCGTGCAGCGCAGCGCATCGGTGCCGATCGCATGGGTCACTTTGGGCTCGTGTTCCCGGAAGACCGCAAGGAGCGCGCAGCCGAACAGGAACGAAGCCGAGAAGAACGCGATCCACTTGCCGACCCCGAACGTCGTCGGCCGGAGCTGCCGCTCCTCTTTCGCCTTCTCCTTCTTGTCGCGGACGTGGGTCTCATCGTAGGAAACGTCCCCGCCCGCGATCGCCTTGAGCGCTTCGTCCATCGGCTTGCGTGTGGAATAGGTGATGTCGCCCTCGACGCGCGCGCCGGGCTCGATCGTGATGGCGTCGGCGGTGATCGTGGCGTCGTCGAGCACTTTGCCGCCGAGGATCGCGGTGCCGCCGGTGAACGTGAGAGAGCCGTCCACGACGCCGTGGTGGGTGAACTGGCCCGTATAGGCCGAGACGTTTCCCTGAACGTGCGCCTTGCTGCCGAGGGTGAGGCTTCCGCCGGTGACGAGGACGTTCCCTTCGACGGTGCCGTCGATCACCACGTTCCCGGCGGCCGCCCGGAAGGACTTCTCGACCTTGCCCGTGAGGTCGACCTGGCTGCCGGCGGCGAAGACGTCGCCCGTGACGACCCCGGAGATGCGCACCGTGGACGCGGTCGTGTACAGGTCGCCGTCCAATGTTCCCTCGATGGCGATCGAAGGGGCGAACCGGACGATATTGCCCTTGTGCGTTTCGCCCGGCCGGATCGTGAATCCCTTGACCGACAGCTCGGGCGGGCTCGGGGGTTCCGGGGGCTCGGGGATGACGGGCGCCGGATGCTCGGCGGCACGTGTCGTCATCGCGAGGGTCAGCGTCGCAAGGAGCAGGCCGAGCCGCGTTCGTGTCGTCCGCGCTTTGGTTGCTCTCATGGAACTTCCCTCCTTCCTTTCCACACGCGAGTTGTAACGTTCCCGTCGCACGCCCGCTACGCTTTCCGGGCGAGCGGTCGATTCCGGGGGGTCAGTGGTGGTTACCACGGGATGATCTCCCGCAGCTTCTGGGCCTGGCGCCGGGACAACGGAAGGGCGGTGTGGGCTTCGTCCTTCATGACGACCCGGTAGGTTCCACCGTCCTCCGGCACGATCGCCCCCACGCGCGACAGGTTGACGAGGTAGCTCCGGTGAATTCGAAAGTACGACCCGGCGAGAAGCTCCTCCAGCTCGCTCAACGGCCGCTCGACGAGCGCTCGGCCGTCGGCGGTCCTCGCATGGACCAATTCGCCCTCGGATTCGAACCAAACCACCTCCGTCGGATCGAGCAGCAGGATCTTCGTCCCGCGTTTCGCGGGGATGCGCCGCGGGGTGGGCGCGGGCCGTTGTGCGCGAATCTCCTCGATGAGACGCTGCACCGCCCCGGGTTCGGTGGCCCCGCGTTCCTGAGCCAGCTGCGCGCGCCGCACCGAGTCCGAGAGCCGATCCCGATGGACGGGTTTCAGGAGATAGTCGAGAGACTTCACTTCGAACGCGCGGACCGCGTAGTGGTCGAAGGCCGTCGTGAAGACCACCTGGGGCATGTGCGCGACAAGGCGCAGCACGTCGAATCCGTCGCCCCCGGGGATCTGCACGTCCAGCAGGCAGAGGTCGGGCTTTTCCCGGTCGATCAGCTCCACCGCCGACGCGACGTCGCCGGCCTCTCCGATCAGCTCCACCTCCGGCATCGCCGAAAGCAGCCTCCGGAGGCGGTCCCTCGCAGGCCGCTCGTCGTCGACGATCGCGACGCGCAGCTTCACAGGGTGATCCTCGCGAGCGTGCCCCGCCCGTGCGGCGAGGCGGCGAGCTCGAGCGTCCCGCGCCCGCGCGTCGCGGTCGCGATCCGTCGCTTGACGTTGCCGAGCCCGTGGTCGTCGCGGATAAGCGTTGCGGCATCGCGGCGCAGCCCGGCGCCGTCGTCCTCGACCTCGACCACCAGGCGGTCGCCGTCCATCCGCGCCCCGATGCGCACGGTACCGCCGCCGGGAACGGGAGCGATCCCGTGGCCGACCGCGTTCTCAACCAGAGGTTGGAGCAGCAGCCCGGGGATGCGCGCGCTGCGCGCTTCGGGATCGATCGTCCACCGCACCTGCAGCCGGTCGCCGAACCTCGCTCGTTCGACGGCGAGATACCCGTCCACGAATTCGAGCTCCTCGGCGAGGGGGACGGCGCCGGCGTGCGTGGCCTTGAACGTGTAGCGGAACAGATCGGCCAGCGTCTGCACCACCTCGTCCGCTTTGGCGGGATCCTCCGCGAGAAGCGCCGAGATCGTGTTCAGCGTATTGAAAAAGAAATGAGGATTGATGCGCGCCTGCAGCGCGGAAAGCTCGGCCTTCGCGGCTTGCTCCTGGAGCTGCGCTTCGACCAGCCGAACCTCCTCGACCTCCCGCAGCGACTCGGCGAGACGCCAGCGCATGCCTTCGTAGGCATGCGCCACGCCACCGACGAGAAGGGCGAGAACGGCGTTCAGCGTGAACACCGCGAGCGCCTGCCGCGTGTCCGAAAGCACGAAGAAAAGGAAGCGCCACACTACGGCCGCCGTTCCCGCGGCCGACCCGGCGAGCAGCCCGATCCCGAGAAGCCCCCAACGGACCGAAGGGTTGAGGTTCCGCAGAACCGGATAGAGCGCGACCGAGCAGACGAACACCGTCAACCCGACGACCGTTCCGAACAGGAGGCTCATGAAAAACAGCGTCGGACCCAGGGGCTTGTCGAGAAACAGGCCCACCGCCAGACCAACGACGGCTCCGGCCGCCGAGCTCCCCGCGGCCCACAGCACGACCTGGGCGGGAAGCGAGAATGCGCCGGGCCGCCTCATCGCGTCCTGGCCAGCACCAGCGTGACGTCGTCGTGCGGCGGCCCGCCGCCGCTCCATCCGTCCACCGCTTCGATGACGCGCGCAAGCATGTCGGCGAGCGAAGCGTCCTTCTGACGCGTGAGGATCTCGACGAGACGGGCGCTCCCAAATTCCTCCCCGGTCGCGTTCGGCGTCTCGACGACGCCGTCGGTGTAGAGGGCCAGCAGATCGCCCAGACCCAGCTCACGTCTCCCTTCGCCGTACAGAGAGCTCGGCATCAGGCCGATGGGAAGGCCGCCCTGCGACAGGTAGGCGGTGCCGTGCGCACCAAGGTGGATCGGAGGGAAATGTCCCGCGTTGCTGTAGTGCAGGCTGCGATCCTGCGGGTCGTAGAGGCCGAAAAACAGCGTCGCGTAGCGCGACGCCGAAGTCGACTGGTGCAGCATGTCGTTCAGGCGGCGGTTGATCTCGCACGGCGGGACCCCGGGAAGGGCCAGGCTGCGCACCGAGGCCTGAAGACCGGCCATCAGGAGCGCCGCCGGAATCCCCTTTCCGGAGACGTCGGCGATGACCAAGCCGATACGCTCGTCTTGGAGCGGAAGGTAGTCATAGTAGTCTCCGCCGACCCCGATCGCCGGAATGCAGATTCCCGCGAGCTCGAGCCCGCGAACGACGGGCACGCCGCGGGGGAGCAGCTCGCGCTGCACTTCGCGCGCGATCTCCACCTCCCGCTCCAGCGCCTCCTTCACGCGCAACGAGCGGAAGTTCGCTTCCAGCTGCCGCCGCATCGCGTCGTAGGTGTGGAGCAACGTCCCGACGAACACGGCGAGCACCGCGTTGATGAGCACGATGACGGCGACAAGGCGGTAGTTGGCGAGGAGGTACAGCGGCTGTGCGGCGAAGATCACCGCCGATCCCGCGACGGTGCCGACGACGAGGGTCAGGATCTGCAGCACGACCCTGAGGACGAACGGGAGCCTGGCGTAAAACGGGAAGACGAGACGCGCAGAGACGAGAGCGGTGCAGCCAACAACCTCGGCGAAGAGGAGGCTCGAGCGCAGGAGCGGGCCGAAGTCGGAGGATCCGCGCGAAAACGTGATCCCCGCCGCGACCGCGAACCCCGCCAGCGCCCAGCCGATGGCCCAGATCAAGGTGAAACGCCAGGCGCCGGCTCCCGCGGGAGTCGCAGGCTCGAACCGGGGCACGGTTCCGTACGACGGAGCGACGGCACGTTCCGTCGCGGTCAGAAACTCGCTCAACGCCGGCCTCTCCACGCCCGTATGAGACGCGCGACCGCGCGGTGCGGTTGCGCGACGAGTCATCTTATACGCGACGTTGCTACGTGGATCTCAATCGGGAGACGCGATCCGGAGGGCGGCGACGATGCAGACGAGCGCTGCGACGGCGCAGCCCAGCGCCAGCCGTGCCCACCGCGCGTAGTCGGCGGCGCCCGCCGAGTCTGGAAGGCGCCACCCCGCGAAGGTCGCCAGGGCGAGAGGCAAGACCGCCGCGTGCGCCCAAGGCCCATATTCCCCCGCGCGCGCGGCGAAAACCACCGCCCCTGCGGCGACGACGGGAAGCGTGACGAGGACGACCCGCGCTCGGTCCTCACCCAAAGCGACGACCGGCGTGACGCGCGCCCATCGGCTGTCCGCGTCCCGCCTCGTAAAGTGGCGCGCGAAGAGCACCGCCACCGCGATGAGCCCCGCCGGAAGACCGGCGACGAAGGCTCCCCACGATCCCGTCCCCGCCTGCGAGGCAAACCCGGCCAGCGCAGCAACGGGGCCCAACGCGAGGAGCGTTGCCAGGTCGCCCAGCCCCCATCCGAGCGTGTCGCATCCGACGATGGGCGCGCGCCGCAGGACGCCCAAGGCCACCGCGATGAAGCCGTAGCCCAGAGCCGCCGAACCCGAGAGGGGAACGAGACCGAGGCCGCACATGGCTGCGGCCGCTACCGCCGCGCCGCCCGCCACCAGCGATTCGCGGGATGCGAGGGGCCAGTCCGCGTCGGAGCGCACGGTCCCCGCCTCGGGGGGGGGCTCACCGATGGCGTCCCAGCCGTTTTCGATGAAATTGACGCCCAGGCCTGCCGCGAAGGCTGCCACCGTCACGACGACGTGAGCGGAGAGTCCGGGCCCGGGCTGCGCGTCGAAGTGCGCGTAGGACGAGCCCACCGCCACAGCCAACGGCGCGAGGAGCGCCTGAGCGGGCCGGCCCGCTTCGAGCCAGGGACGAAGGGAACTCATCGCAACCGTATACTACCCGTGCGAGGTACCCACGTGGCTTTCGTCGACACCTTCGGCCGCATTCACGACGATCTCCGTCTGTCGATCACGGATCGCTGTAACCTGAGGTGCGCGTACTGCATGCCCCACGAGCCCGTGTGGTATCCGCACGAGGCGATCCTGAGCTTCGAGGAGATCACGCGCGTCGCGCGGCTCGCGATCGGCGAAGGCGTCGGCAAGCTCCGCGTGACCGGCGGTGAGCCGCTGGTTCGCCGCGACGTGGCGACCCTCATCGGATCCCTCGCGGCGCTTCCCGGCGTGACGGACCTATCGCTGACGACGAACGGCGTTCTTCTCGAGCCGCTGGCCGGCGAGCTGAGGCGCGCGGGACTACGGCGCATCAACGTCAGCCTGGATACGCTCGACCGGGCTCGCTTTTCGAGGATGAGCGGCCGCGATCGCCTTCCGGAGGTTCTCCGCGGTCTCGCCGCGGCGGCCGCTTTAGGGATCGGCCCGATCAAGATCAACACGGTGCTGTTGCGCGGCGAGAACGAGCACGAGGCAGTCGACCTCGTGCGGTTCGGCCGCGATCACGGCTACGAGGTGCGCTTCATCGAGTTCATGCCCCTGGAGAACGACCGTTCGTGGGATCTCGGCCGCGTGGTCCGCGGAAGCGAGGTGCGTCGCGCGATCACCGCGGTGTGGCCGATCGTCCGCGACCCGGCCGGCGATCCGCACGCGCCGGCGTCGCGTTTCCTGTTCGAGGACGGGTTGGGCGCGGTCGGGTTCATCGATTCCGTGTCATCCCCGTTTTGCGCCGCATGCAGCCGGATCAGGCTGACGAGCGACGGGAAGTTCCGCGTCTGCCTCTATGACGACCGAGAGGCCGACCTGCGCGCCGCCCTGCGCGGCGGGGAGACGGACGGCCGGATCGTGGACCGCATGCGAGACGCCGTGGCGCGGAAGGGGCGCGGTGGCGCGCTCGACATCCTGGAATCCAAGTCTGCGATCCCGCTCGCGCGTACGATGCATCAGATTGGCGGTTAGGGGACACGCCCCTTTTTCTTGCAAAGCTCCCCGGATACCGCTTTGACAAGAAAAAGAGGAGTGTCCCCTAGCTCCCCGTCGGCTCCGTCATGCGGAACGGGTCGAGCGCCGCGTCGAGTTGCTCGCTCGTCAGCGACGTGGCCTCGCGGGCCACCTCGCGTACCGTCCGCCCCGACCTGGCGGCCTCCTTCGCGATCTTCGCCGCCGCGTCGTAGCCGATGTGGGGGACCAGGCCCGTGCAGATCGCGAGCCCGCGCTCGACCATCTCCGGGCCCCGTTCGGTCGCCTTGATGCCGCGCACGCAGCGCTCGGCGAAATTGCGCGTCGCCGCGCCCAGGATCTCGATCGACTGGACGAGGTTATGAGCCGCGAGCGGGAGCATCGTGTTCAGCTCGAAGAAGCTCCACTGCCCGGCCTGCAGAACGGCGACGTCGTTCGCGATCGACTGCGACGCGGCCTGGATCAGGGATTCCGCGATCACCGGGTTGATCTTGCCGGGCATGATCGAGCTGCCGGGCTGCACCTCGGGGAGCGCGAGCTCGCCCAGACCGCAGCGCGGGCCCGAACCCAGAAGCCGGATGTCGTTGGCGATCTTGAGGAGGCTGACGGCGACGGTACGGATCGTCCCCGAGGCCTGGACGACGGCGTCGATCGTCGCCTGGGCCTGGAAGTGATTGTCCGTTTCGCGCACGTCGATGCCGGCGTCGCGCGCCACGATCGCCAGAACCCTCCGGGCGAACTCCGGGTGCGTGTTGATGCCGGTGCCGACGGCGGTGCCGCCGAGCGGCACGAGAGCGAGCTCTTCCTTGGCATGCCACAGGCGCCGCACCGCCTTGTCCATCTGCCCGGCGTATCCGAGGAAAACCTGACCTAGGCGGATCGGCGTGGCGTCCTGGAGGTGGGTGCGTCCCGTCTTGATGACCCCCCAGAATTCCTTGGACTTCGCGGCGACCTCGGCGCCGAGGAGCTCGACAGCCGGCTCGAGCTCCTCGCGGATCGCCAGGAGCGCCGCGACGTGGAGTGCTGTGGGGACCACGTCGTTCGAGGATTGCCCCAAGTTGACCTGGTCGTTCGGGTGAACGATGCCGCGAGCTCCGCCCAGGATCTCGGCGGCGCGGTTGGCGATCACCTCGTTGGCGTTCATGTTGGTCGACGTGCCCGAGCCGGTCTGGAACACATCGAGCGGGAAGTGGGCGTCGAGAGCGCCGTCGGCGACCTCCTGAGCCGCCTGCGCGATCGCCTCGGCCAGAGGCTCGTCGAGCAATCCCAGGTCGCGATTCACTTGCGCGGCGGCCCTCTTGATCAACCCGATAGCGCGAAGGAACCGGCGTGGAAGACGGATCCCGCTGACCGGGAAGTTGATCGCCGCCCGCTGGGTCGAGGCTCCGTAGTAGGCATCCTTCGGGACTTCCATTTCGCCCATCGTGTCGCGCTCCACGCGAGTCGTCGTGTCCGACATGGCCGCTCCTCCTCCAGCGTGCAGTAACCCCGGGGCCACGATAGCAATGTTATTCTGGACCGTCTTGTCGGGAGACAGCGCGATGAGCGGTCCTGCCACGCTTCCTTGCTTCAAGGCCTACGACATCCGCGGCCGCATCCCTTCGGAGCTGAACCGCGAGCTCGTCGTCACGATCGCGCGCGCCTATGCGGCATGGCTGAAACCCAAGTCGGTCGCGGTCGGCTACGACATCCGCCTCTCGAGCCCCGACTTCGCGGCGGCTGTTCGGGAGGGGTTGACGGACGCGGGCGTGGACGTGATCGACATCGGCCAATGCGGGACCGAGCAGGTCTATTTCGCGACGTTTCACCTGAAGCTCGACGGCGGCGTGATGGTGACGGCCAGCCACAACCCGGCCGACTACAACGGTCTCAAGCTCGTCCGCGAGGACGGGAAGCCGATCAGCGCCGACACGGGGCTGCTCGAGATTCAGGCGATGACCGTCGCGCGGGGGTTCCCTCCGGTGACGCGCAAGGGGACGGTGAGGCGCGTCGAAATCCAGAACGACTTCGTGAAACACCTGCTTACGTCCGTCGACGTGCCCTCGCTCGCGCCGCTCAAGGTCGTCGTGAACTCCGGGAACGGCGGCGCAGGCAGCGTGATCGACGCGCTCGAGCCGCACGTTCCGTTCCGCTTCGTGAAGGTCCACCACGAACCCGACGGCCGCTTCCCGAACGGGATCCCGAATCCGCTCCTGACCGAGAGGCGCGAGGACACCGCGCGCGCCGTGGTCGCCGCGGGCGCCGATGCCGGCATCGCGTGGGACGGCGATTTCGATCGCTGCTTCTTCTTCGATGAGAAGGGCGGCTTCATCGAGGGGTACTACGTCGTCGGGCTGCTCGCGTCCCAGGTGCTCAAGAGAGCCAAGGGGGCGAAAATCATCCACGATCCTCGCCTGACCTGGAACACGATTCAGATCGTGCGCGAGATGGGCGGCGTTCCCGTGCAGAGCAAATCCGGGCATGCCTTCATGAAAGAGGTCATGCGCCGCGAGGACGCCGCCTACGGGGGCGAGATGTCCGCGCACCATTTCTTCAGGGATTTCGCCTACTGCGACAGCGGGATGATTCCGTGGCTGCTCGTCCTCGAGATCATGAGCCACACCGGCAAGCCGCTGAGCGAGCTCGTCGCCGCGCCCATGCGGCAATTCCCGACGAGCGGCGAGATCAACCGGAGAGTCGCCGATGCCGGAGCCGTCATCGAGACGATCCGTGCGCGCTATCGCCCGTCCGCGCTCCTCATCGACGAAACCGACGGCGTCGGCATGGAGTTCCCGCTCTGGAGGTTCAACCTGCGGATGTCCAACACCGAGCCGCTGATCCGCCTCAACGTCGAGTCACGGGGCGATGCGGCGCTGATGAGGGACAAGACGAACGAGCTCCTCGAGCTGATCGGCGGCGACGCGCACGGCTAGCGGAGACGCGAGATCAGGACAGCCATTCGGCAAGCTGGCGGTTGAAGCGCGAGTTCGGCATCACCAGATCGAATCCGGCGTCCCGAGCTGCGGTGAAAGCCGCCTCGTCGACGTGGCTTCCGAACGCGATGAGCTGCGGCGGCGGAGACGCTCCCTTCCACCGCGCGGCCCACGCCCGGGCGTCGACCGAACGCGAACCGAGGTCGACGATCACACGGGCGACGCCCCCCGAGCGGAATGCGGCGTCCATCGCCGCCTCGTCGCCCACGCGGACGGCGTCGCGTCCGAGGGTCTTGGCAAGCCCGTGAACCCTGGCCCAGAAGAAGACGTCGTCCGATACGAAAAGGATCTTCCCGTTCATCGAGTGCCTCCGAACGCCCCCATCCTTGACTTTCGGACGCCGTCCTGCAAACTTTAGGCCGCCTTCGAAAGTCCCGAGGGGAGGACCGGTTGAAGCTTCGAGATCGCCAGCCGCTGTTCGTCGGCACGAAGATGGACAGCCAGGTGCGCCGCCGTCTCGAGTCGATCACCGGGACGGACAAGAAGTACTTTTCCCGACAAGACACAGCCTTTTTGACGATCTGCCAGCTCGGCGAAGACGAGTACGTCGGCAAGGTGATCGACGAGCGGCTCACCACCGAGCGCGTGGACGATATCCGCAGGAACGTGCTGAGCATCCTCCAGCGGCTTTGCCCGGAGACCCGCTTCCCCGCGGTGCTGGACATCCTCCCCTGCGAGGTTTCCGGGGAGTGACTCAAAGGTTGGTAGCGCTACGGGGAATCGAACCCCGGTCTGGTGGCTGAGAACCACCCGTCCTGACCCCTAGACGATAGCGCCGTCGCGGATTCTAGCAGGCGATTTTGGGCCTGACTAGGCGGCTCCGCGCGCCGGTTGCAAGATCGAAATCGAAACCTATATTCGGCCAAGTCCTTCGTTTACCTGGGCTTGAGGATCTGGAGGCACGCGGACGTGACGATCGCCGTGCTCTTAGCGTTGGCCATCGCCTTGATCGGCGCGTTCTTCGCGGGCCGGATGTTCGGCACCCGAAAAACACGGACGGCGACCCGTCGCGAGCACCGCGAGGTGCGGGCGGTTCTCGACATCACCGAAGCGGTGGGCGGCAGCCTGGATCTCCACGAGATCATGAGCCTCATCGTCAATCGCGTGGGCGAGCACGTCGGCGCCCAGCGCTGCTCGATCGTGTTCGTGGACGAGGGAGCCCAGCGGTGCTTCGTCATGGCTGCTAGCGACAACCCCAGCGCGGACATGCTCGCGATCGATCTCGGGAAGTATCCCGAGATCCGGCGGGCGATCGAAACGCGCGAGCCGGTCTTCGTCGAGGACGTCGCCACCGACCCGACGCTCGCACCGGTCCGGGAGATTCTGCTTCAACAAGGGTACCGGTCCCTCCTGGTCATGCCTTTGGTCTATGGCAAGGAGGTTCTCGGCACGCTCTTCCTCCGCGCCAGCCGTGAGCTCCCGTTCACCGACGCCGAGCTGCGCTTTTGCCGGATCGCCGCCGCGGCGTCGGCGAACGCGCTCAAGAACGCCCTCCTCTATCGCGACGTGGCCCAGGAGTCCGCGCGCCATCGAGCCACGGGCGAGAAGTTGCGCCGCGTCCTGGACGGGACGCCCGACGTCATCGTCGCGACCGACGCTCTCGGCCGGATCACCGAGTTCAATCGTGCGGCCGAAGACCTGACGGGGTGTTTCGCAAAAGAAGCCCTCGGCCGGCCTCTCTCGGAGGTCCTCCCGGCGGCGGCGTCTCACGACGAAGTCGGCCGGAAAGGGCGGGAGGTCGTCCTGACGCGTCCCGACGGCGCCGCGTGCGAGATCCACCTCGTTTGCGCTCCGTTGACCGATGCTTCGGGCGGCCTGACCGGACGCGTATTCCTCGGGACGGACGTGACCGACCTGCGCCGCGCGGAAAAGAGCCTCGCGCAGGCGGAGCGTCTCTCGAGCCTGGGCGAGGTCGTCGCCGGAGTGGCGCACGAATTGAACAACCCGCTCTCCGCAGTCCTCGGCTACGCGCAGCTCCTCCAGTCGGGAACGGGCCGCGACACTCTCGAAAGCGACCTGGACCGTATCGTCGAGTCCGCCCGCCGCTGCCAGCGGATCGTCGTCAACCTGCTTTCGTTCGCGCGGAAGCACCCGGCCAAGAAGATGTCGCAGGACCTCAACGCCTGTGTACGCAAGGTCATCGACCTGAAGACTTACCATCTCCGCGCGGCGAAGATCGATGCCGTTCTGGATCTCGTTGAGCCGCTGCCGCCCGCGTTGTTCGACTTCCACCAAATCGAGCAGGTGATTCTCAACCTGCTGAACAACGCCGAACAGGCGATCGCGAGCACCGGAAAGCCGGGTCGCGTGGTGGTGCGCTCGTTCGCGACCGACGACAAGGTCGGCCTCGAGATCGAGGACGACGGGCCGGGTATCCCTCCCGGCGTGAGGCACCGTATCTTCGATCCGTTCTTCACGACGAAAGAGGTCGGGACGGGGACCGGGCTCGGCCTCTCGGTTTCCTACGGGATCGTCCAGGAGCATCAGGGCCGTATCGAATTGCGCCCCGAACGCACCGGTTGCGGCGCGAGCTTCGTGCTGACGCTTCCCCGCGCCATGGGGGTCGTGGGCGAGGAGTCGACCGCGGACGCGCCGATCGCCGGCGCCAGGCCGCTCGAGGGACGGCGAGTCCTCGTGGCGGAGGACGAACCCCTCGTGCTCGACTTGTTTTCCCGCCTGCTCGAGGCCGACGGCGCCACGGTGACCCTTGCGCGCGACGGCGAGGAGGCGTGGAGCCGGATTCTCGAGACCGATTTCGATCTCATCGTCGCCGACCTGCGCATGCCGAATCTCGACGGCCGCGCGCTGTACGAGCGCGTCGTCGAGGAGAAGCCGTCGATGATGCGCCGGTTCGTCTTTGCGACCGGCGACCTGGTGCGCCAGGAGAGCCTCAGGTTTCTCGAGGGGCTGCCCAACCGCATTCTCGCGAAGCCGCTCGACGTCGACAACGTGCGTCGCGTTCTCGTCCAGGCCGTCGCCGGCTTCCGCGCGGTGTAAGCCAGCCGGCCGCTCAGGCGCCGGCCGCCCCGAGGGCGCCGACCGCGCTGCGAATCGCTTCCGTCAACGCGGCGATCTCCTCCGACGAGGGCTTCCGCCGGGCGGCGACGGGAATCGGTTCCCCGATGCGCAACGTGACGGGAACGAACCGAGGCCACTTCGCGTCGCGGGGCAGCGCCTCGAAGGTCCCGCCGATGTGGATCGGTACGATCGGAACGCCCATCTGCAGCGCGAGCACCGCCGCACCCACGCGAAACGGCCTCATCGCGCCGTCGCGTGTGATGCCCCCTTCGGGGAAGATCCCCAGGAGCCCTCCGCTCCGAATCACCTCGGCAATGTGCCGAAACGAGCGGACGATCGCGGCGTCTCGTCCGACGGGGATCGCTCCGAGGGCTCGCAGCAACGCGTTGAGGCGCGGGTCCCGGTAGAACTCCGCTGCGACCAAGAACCGTACCGGCCGTCTCGCGCGCAGGCCGACGAAAATCGGATCGAGAAACGACGCGTGATTCGCCGCGAGAATCGCGGCCCCCTTTCGGGGAACATGCTGCTGCCCGAACGTCTTCAGGCGAA
>JAYUCM010000368.1:0-7101 GCA_043740355.1 Acidobacteriota bacterium
CTCCGTCGCCGGACGACGCTCGGCTGCGGGCCGCTGTTCGGGCGGCGCTACGCGCGGCCGAAGCGCCGCGGCGCGCGCGGCCTCGGCGGCGTCGCGATCGACACCGACGACCGAAAGACGAATGCGCTTCCCGCCCTCGGCGACGTCGACGACCTCGACGGCGATGTCCGTACCCGGGACGAAGCGAGACTCGAATCCCGGCCCGTCGCCGGAGCCGCTCCAGACGCGCGGGACCATCCCGACCCGTCCCGGCCCGAGCCAGACGAACACGCCGAAGACTTCGGCCTTGACGACCTTGCCCGTCACCTGCGTTCCCGGCGCGAATGACGCGTCGAGGAGTCCCTCCCATCCGTCGAATGCCGGGACGACGGTGATGCGACGGCGCCCTGCGTCGATCGCGATGACGACCCAGTCCCGCAAAGCGTCGACCACGAGGCCTTCGCGCCAGCCGCCGCTGCTCGGCGGAAACTCGCGCGCGGGGGCCAGCGCCTCGATCTCTCTTCGAAGCTCGACGAACGCTCCGAACTCGGCGTAGCGCTTCACCTTCCCGGGATAGGCCTTCCCGACGACGAACGACGAAGGGACCGACTCCCACGGGTCGGTGACGGCTTCCTTGACCGAAAGCGAGATCTTGCCGGTCGCATCGTCGAGCTTGGTGATCTTCACCGGCACGCGGTCGCCGACGGAGACGATGTCCGAAGCGCGGACGACCCTGCCGTGGGCGAGCTCGGTCAGGTGAACCAAGCCCGTGACGCCGGCGCCGAGATCGACGAACGCGCCGAACTCCGTCAGCCGCGCGACACGGCCGGTCATCACGGCACCCTCGATCAACGTCGCGCGCACGGCCTTCATCTCGTCCGTGTGCTCGGCCTCAAGAATCGCCCGGCGCGAAAGCACGACGTCCTCCCCCCCGCGCCGGAGCTGGAGGATCTTGAACGTATAGGTCTTGCCGACGTGCTCCTCCGCGTTCCCGACGTGGTGGACGTCCATCTGGGAACGCGGGCAGAAACCGCGGCATCGCCCGACGCGGACCTCGTACCCCCCCTTGATCACCTTCTCGATCACGCCGTCGATGGGATGCCCCGCGCGGAAAGCGCGGATGACCGCAGGGTCGCGAGGCTTGCGCGGCGGCGGCTTCGGGACGGCCTGGACGGAAACGGCCTCGGCGACCGGCTCGGACGTTGCGGGTTGGTCGCCATCGGCTTGCGCGACGGCTTCGGGGGGCGGCTGCACCGCGTCGACCTCGGACTGGTTCGGGATGGGCTCTTCGGTCACGCAATCCTCGCCGTGTCCGAAAGCGGCGCGCCATCCATCGAAGGTGTTCGGTGGCGGGCTCGTTCGGACCTAAGATATCTACCCGTGCCTCGGACATTCTGCCACAACTGATCCGAAGGAATCCTCTCGAGGCGGTTTGGAGGCCGATGAGCGCTCCGGACATCGATCCCTCGCGGCCCGGCCCAGGCCCAGGTGACGTCCAGATCGAAGCGCCCGTAGGGGCAGGGTCGTGGCGAAACTGGCTGCGACGCCTCTACATGACGCTCCGCACCGAGCACAGGACTCCGGGGAAGGTGGGCGTCGGCGTCGGCGTCGGTGTTTTCGTGGGGTGCTCCCCGCTGTGGGGAATTCATCTCCCGATTGCGGTCGTCCTCGCGACCCTCTTCCGTCTGAACCGCGTGATCGTGTACGCGGCGGCGTACATCGGGAACCCCCTCACCATCGGGCCGATGCTCTTCACCGAAATCCAACTTGGCCACCGCATCCTTCACGGCGCGTGGCTGCCGGTCACGCTCGCCGACGTCGAGACGCTGGGGGTCTTGGGGATCTTCACCAATCTCCTGATCGGAAGCGTCGTCCTCGGAGCGGCGCTTGGCGGGCTGCTCGGCGTCGCGGCATGGCTCGTCGCGCACGCCGGCGGCCACCACGAGAGCTACCGCGAAATCGTGGACGCCGTCGTGGTGCGGTTCGCAAACGTGTCGATCCGGGACGCCGAGGCTGCGCGCGGCCGGCTGCTCCGGGACCCGATCTACCCGTTCCTGATCGAGGAGGACGTGTTGGGATCGGGGGCGCGCGTCCTCGACCTCGGCTGCGGACGCGGACTGATCGGCGTGCTCGTGGGGCTCCTCACGGCTGCTTCGGAGTCGCGGTCGTACCTGGGAGTCGACCGGTGCGACCGCTACGTCCGCGCGGCACGGCAGGCGCTCGAGGACGTCCCGGGGTGCGTGGTGCAGACCCTCGACCTGCGCGATTTCGATCCGCCGGCCGCCGACGTGGTGGTGATCAACGACGTTTTGCGGTTCCTTCCGTTCACGGGTCAGGATGCCCTCTTGCGACGGCTCGCGCGCGCGCTGCCGCCAGGCGCGCGCCTGTTCGTCCGTGAGAAAGACGCCGCGGGAGGGTGGCGCTTCGTCGCTGCGGCCCTGTGGGACGCCGCCAAGTTCGTCGTTCCGGGGCATCCGCGGCACGGCACTCACCACCGCCGGGCCGGAGATCTTCGGAACGCGTTGCTCGCCGCCGGGTTCAGCGTGCGGGACCGGACGGTTCGGCGCGCGGCGTCCCCGGCGTGGGTGCTTCTCGAGGCCATCCGGCACCCCGGTGCCGTGGGCAGCGTCTGATGCGGGCCCTGACGATCTCGCGTCCCGGCGGCCCGGAGGTCTTAGAGATCCGTTCGGTCCCGGAACCGTCCATCGGCCCGGAAGAGGTCCTGGTCCGCGTGAGAGCCTCGGCGCTCAATCGCGCCGATGTGCTCCAGCGGCGCGGGCTCTACCCTGCGCCTCCGGGGGCTCCGGCGGACATCCCGGGGCTGGAGTTCGCCGGCGAGATCGAAGCGTGCGGCCAGCTCGTCACGACGTTGCACCCGGCTGACCGGGTGATGGGCATCGTTTCCGGCGGGGGTCAGGCCGAGAAGCTGCGCATCCACGAACGACTCTGCCTGCGCATCCCACCCGGAATGAGCTTCGAGGACGCGGCCGCGGTCCCCGAGGCGTTTCTCACCGCGTACGACGCGCTGTTCCTCCGCGGCGGACTGCGGCCGGGCGAGGTGGTTCTTCTCCATGCGGCGGGCTCGGGCGTCGGGACCGCTGCCGCGGCGATCGCAACGGTCGCCGGCGCACGCGTCGTGGCGCTGTCGCGCTCGGCGGACAAGCGGCGCCGCCTCGAGACGATGGGTGTCCACCGCGTCCTCGATCCCGCGGCCCCGAACGTCGTGGAAGCGATCCGTATGGCGGCGGGGGGCGACGGAGTCGGGCTCGCGGTCGACCTCATCGGGGCTTCGTCATGGACGTTGAACCTCGAAGTCCTCGCCCCGCGCGGACGGCTGGTGCTCGTGGGGACGATGAGCGGGTCGAGGGTCGAGGTGGATCTCGGCGCGCTCATGCGCAAGCGCTTGACCGTGGTCGGGACCGTGCTTCGATCGCGACCGATCGAGGACAAGATCGAGCTCGTCCAGTCCTTTTCCCGAACGATGCTTCCGCTGCTCGCGGCGGGGCGCCTCCACCCGGTCGTCGACCGGGTCGTCCCGCTTGAAGACGCCGCGAGCGCCCACGAGGCGATGGAGCGCAACGAAAACTTCGGGAAGATCGTCCTCAGAATCTCGTGACGCCGAAAGGTTCGGACTCGCAGGATCGACGCTCCCGCGCCACAATGGATGCCGGTTGAGCCATCCCCCATTTTCGAGGAGAGGAGTTCCCCATGCGCCGTTCCGTTCATTTCATTTCCGGACTGGCCTTGGCGGCCGCCGTGGCCGTCGCGCCAGCCGCCGCCGACGTCTGGCAGATCGACACTGCCCACTCCGCTGCGGGGTTTTCGGTCACGCACCTCATGATCTCGACCGTGCGCGGCGAGTTCGGCAAGACGTCGGGCACGATCGAGTACGACGGGAAGGACGTCGCGTCGATCAAGGTCGACGCGACGATCGACGCGGCATCCATCAACACACGCGAGGACAAGCGCGACGGGCACCTGAAGAGCCCGGATTTCTTCGACGTGGCGAAGTATCCGACCCTCACCTTCAAGTCCAAGAAGGTCGTCCCGGGAACCGGCGGCACATTTCAGCTCGTCGGCGATCTGACGATGCACGGCGTGACCAAGGAGGTCACGCTCGACGTCACGGGCCCGTCGAAGGTCATCAAGGGGATGCGCGGCGAGTCGCGCGTCGCTGCCTCGGCGGCCACGAAGATCAATCGGCAGGATTTCGGCGTCAAATGGAACGCGAACCTGGACGCGGGCGGGGTGGTCGTCAGCGACACCGTCGCGATCACGCTCGACATCGAGGCGACGGTGCCGCCGCCGGCTGCCGCAGCGGCGCCGCCCAAGAAGTGAGCTCATGATCGTGCGCCGGCCCGCGGCCGAGCGCGGTGCGACCGATCTCGGCTGGCTCGACAGCCGGCACACGTTCTCGTTCGGCGGATACCACGACCCCGAGCACATGGGCTTCAGGTCGCTGCGCGTCATCAACGACGATCGGGTCGTCGGGGGTGCCGGTTTCGGCCGGCACCCTCATCGCGACATGGAGATCTTCAGCTACGTCTTGGACGGCAAGCTGGCGCACGAAGACTCGCTCGGCGCGGGCGCAACCGTCGGCGCGGGCGAAGTTCAGAAGATGAGCGCCGGGACGGGCCTGCTCCACAGCGAGTTCAATCCGTCGCCGAGCGACCCGCTGCGGTTCCTTCAGGTGTGGATCATCCCGGAGCGGACGGGGCTTCGACCCTCGTACGAGCAGAAGGCGTTCGCCGACGCCGACAAGCGTGGGCGGTTGAAACTGATCGGCTCGAACGACGGAAGCAGCGGCTCGATCGTCTTCCGTCAAGACGTCGCGATCTACGCGTCGATCCTGAGCCCGGGAGGGACGATCGAGCACCGCCCTGCGCCCGGACGCGGCGTCTGGCTGCAGATGGCGCGCGGGGCTGCCACGGTCAACGGAGTACGGCTCGACGAAGGGGATGGGGCCGCGATCGTCGACGAGGCGGCGCTCGCGATTCGCGGTGTGTCCGCTTCCGAGCTCTTGCTGTTCGATCTGGCCTGACGCAGTATCCCGCGCCATGAGCGACGTCGAGATCTCCGGCGGCCTCCCGGACAACGCCTATCGCGAGTTGGCGGAAGGCGAACGTTACGAGCCGATCGTTCCCGCCGCGTCTTCCGTCCCCGAGATCACGACTCGATCGATCGCGTTCGGGCTCGTGATGACGGCGATCTTCTCGGCCGCGGCGGCCTATCTCGCGCTCAAGCTCGGCCAGGGGATCGAGTCGGCGATCCCGATCGCCATCCTCGCGATCGGCTACTCCGCGATCGCGAAGCGCCGCTCCACGTTGCTCGAGAACGTGAACATCGTGACGCTCGGGGCATGCGCCGGAATCGTCGTCGGCGGATCGACCTTCACCATGCCGGCGATCTTCATCCTCGGCCTCGAGAAGCAATCGAGCTTTTGGCAGATCTTCCTCGTCCCGCTGCTCGGGGCGATTCTCGGCGTGCTCTTCCTGATCCCGTTCCGCCGCTACTTCGTCGCCGAGATGCACGGCAAGCTCCCCTTCCCGGAGGCGACGGCGACGACCGAGATCCTGGTCGCCGGCGGCCGCGGCGGCCGGCAGGCTTTGGTGCTCCTGGTTTCGATGGCCGTCGGGTTCACCACGGACTTCCTGGCGCTCCATCTCAGGGCCTGGCGGGACACGTTCACGACGGTCCTGATTCCCTCGCTCCACAAGCTGACCGACGACGTCAAGGCGATCTTCGTCCTGAACACGTCGGCGGCGGTGCTCGGTCTCGGCTACATCGTGGGCCTGCGCTACGCGACGATCATCGCGTCCGGCTCGTTTCTCTCCTACTACGTCTTCGTGCCGCTCGTGGGAGCACTCGGCGCATTGACTCCCGCGCCGCTGTTTCCCGGACGGCCGCCGGTCGCGGGGCTCGCCGCCGACGCGATCTTCTCGGAATACGTCCGCTACATCGGGATCGGCGCCATCTTCTCCGCGGGAGTCCTGTCCGTGCTCACGATGTCCCCAGTCATCGCCCAGGCGGTTTCACGCGTCTTCTCCGAGCTCAAACGGTCCGGTCGCGGCGGCGAAGCCGCGGCGCGAACGGACCGCGACGTCTCGATCGGGGCCGTCGTCGCCGGATGCGTCGGCGTGGCGGCCGCCCTCTTCGTGTACTTCCGGTTTGCGGTACTCGCCGGTACCGCGAACCCGACGATGATCTCGGCGATGTCCCTCCTGTTGACGTTCGGGATCGCATTTCTCTTCGCCGCTGTGTCGGCCTGGGCGATCGCGATGATCTCGACGACGCCGATCTCCGGCATGACGCTGACGACGCTGATCATCTCGGCGGGGGTCCTCTCGGCGCTCGGTCTGGCCGGCCCTTCCGGCATGCTCTCGGTCCTCTTGATCGGCGGCGTCGTGTGCACGGCGCTCTCGATGACCGGGTCGATGGTCACGCTGTTGAAGGTGGGCTACTGGACCGGGGCGACACCCCGACGGATCGAGCTGACCCTGATCGCGGGGTCGGTCGTCGCGGCGGTCACGGTCACCGCGATCATGTTCGTGTTCGCGCGGGTCTACGGCTACGCTCCCTCGCCGCAGCATCCCAACCCGGTGGCGGCGCCGCAGGCCAACGCGATGGCGGCGGTGATCTCGTCGGTCATGCAGTCGGGAGAGGCGCCCTGGTTCCTGTACGGCATCGGGGCGGTCGTCGCGGTCATCGTTCAGATGCTCGGCATTTCGGCGCTCGCGTTCGCGCTGGGCATGTACCTGCCGATCGAGCTCAACACGCCGATTCTCGCGGGCGCGATCGTCGCGTGGCTCGTCAGGCGTCCCGCCGGGACCGCCATGCTGGCGCGGGCGCGCGGGAGCCGCGGCACGCTGATCGCGTCGGGGTTCATCGCGGGGGGTGCGATAGCCGGGGTTGCGGACGGGATGATCCGCTTCGGCTTCGACTGGTTCCAACGGCCGATCACCTACGACCTCGGTAACGACGGGCCCTCGGGGAACTGGGTTGGTCTCGCGATGTTCTTGGCGCTCGGCGTCTTCCTCTGGTGGGACGCCCGTCGCGCCCTGGAAGCGGAGGGGGCGGGCCCTGAGATCTCGCTGTAGGGGTCAGGTCTCCCATTGAGTCATT
>JAYUCM010000369.1:0-7088 GCA_043740355.1 Acidobacteriota bacterium
AGCGCAGGCGCCTCCTGGATCAGCGCGAAGGCGGCGTTCAAGAGACCCACGGCCGCGAGGATGGCCTGGGCCTCCCCCACCACCTTGTGCAGGGTGGGCTTCCCGCGCCTCAGGGTCGCATCGTCCATCGACGGGAGATCGTCGAGGATCAGGGACGACGCGTGCACCAGCTCGATCGCGCTGGCGAGCGGGAGCGCATCTTCGCTGCGGCCCTTCAGAAGCTCACAGCAGGCGAGCGCCAGAATCCCCCGCAGCCTCTTCCCGGGGAGCAGGAGCGTGTACCGCATCGCTTCGTGGAGCGAGGCCGGCGGGGATCCGAGCGGCGGCACGGCCTGGGCGAGCGCATCCTCGACCGCGGTGCGGCCGCGCGCAAGGTAAAGATCGAGTTCGGAGCCGCCGATCGGCTTCATTCACCGCACTTTATCAGGCGGGCTCCTAGCGACGTGAGTCCGAAGTTCGTCGGCTATCTCCTTCCGCGGACGTCCGCCGCGCGTGGATGGAACCGCGCGGCGAACTCGGACGCACGCTCGCCCGCCAACGGAAACAGCGGGCTCGCGTTCGTACGCCGCCGAAGGAGATAGCCGGCGAACTTCGGACTGACGACACTACGGGCGAACGAGCCGCGAGCGGAAAAACGCGACGACGCGTTCATGGTAGCGGACGAGATCGTCGGCGCCCAGACCGGAGGCCCGGGTCGCCGGCAGCGTGATCAGGTTGCGCTCCGAATCGCGCCGCTCGGGAAGAGTCGCGTACATCGCTTTCATCGACTCGTCCAGCCGTCGATCCCCCGCCGGCGCGACGAGGAGCAGATCGCGCCCGGCGAGCGCCGGCAGGACGTCCGCGGCGCGGCCGTCGTCGATCGACGCGCCGGCGATCAACGGGAACAGCGCCGCCGGCACGGCCCCGAGGTGCCTCTCTCCCCACGGCCAGTCGGCGAACTCGTGATGGACGAGGGTGGATCGCGCATCCGGCCACAGCCCGTCGAGGACGAGCACGCGCAAGCTTGGACGCTCGGCGGCCGCGAGGACGGCCGCGTGGGCTCCCATCCCGGCGCCGAAGATGCCGATCTTCCGCGCGTCCACGTCCGCCTTGGGTAGGTTGGCCACGAAGTCGACGGCGCCGAGGACGTCTCTCACCTCTTGGACCCCGAGGGTCGAGCCGTCGCCGCCGCTCGCGCCATGGCCGCGGAAATCGAACGCGAGGACCGTGAACCCCGCCTTGTTCAGTGCGATCGCGATGTTGACGACCGCGTTCTTGCTCTCGCCGAGGTCATGGCACAGCACGACCGGCGCGCTGCCGGCGGCGCCGTGGAAGAGCCACCCCTTGAGCCGCACGCCGTCCGTCGACGTGAACGTGACGTCTTCCGCCTTGGACAGCGTCGTCGCGAGGTTCAGCGCCAGGTCGGGCTGCCGGTCCGGATGCGTCACCCGGTAGACCTGCGAGCCCGCCATGCCGAGCGCGGCGAGGACACCGAACCCCACGACGAGGACGATCGCCCCCGGAACCGATCTCCAAAACGTCATGCGTCTGAATATAGGGACGTCTAGCGCCCGCGAACAAGGTCCCCGGGAGGGGCCCATACGGCGACGGCGCGGGCGACCTTTTCGCCCGCGACGACGGCGACCTGATCGGTCGTCGCCCCTTTGACCCCGGCGACGCTTCCGAAGGCGCGCAGGAGCGCTTTCGCGGTCTTGGGCCCGACTCCGGGGATGTCGAGAAGCGCCGTCGTGAGCGTGCGCCTCGCGCGCTTGGCGCGATGACGTTTGATGCCGAATCGGTGCGCCTCGTCCCTGATCCTCTGCAAGAGCTGGAGCGCGGGCGAAGAGCGGTCGAGTCGCACCGGGTCGCCTTGCCCTTGGAGGAAGATCTCCTCGTCGCGCTTGGCGAGGGAGACCATGGGAAGGGTGGGAAGCCCGAAGGCGGCCGCGGCGCGAACGGCGGCCCCGAGCTGACCGGGGCCGCCGTCGATCAGCACCAGATCGGGAAGACGCCGCCCCTCGACGAGCGAGCGGCGGTAGCGTCGCGTCACGGCCTCGGCGATCGACGCGAAATCGTCGGGGCCTTCGACCGACTTGATGTTGAAGATCCGATAGTCCGACGGCTTCGGCTTGCCGTTCTCCCACACGACCATCGAGGCGACCGAGTCGGTGCCGTGGATGTTCGACACGTCGAAGGCTTCGATCCGGTAGGGGACCTCCGCAAGGCCGATCGCTTCCGCGAGCGCCTCGAGAACTTCGACCCCGTGGCTGTGCCGCGCGCGGAAGCGCGCTTCGAACGCGAGCGCGGCGTTCTTCTCGACCATCGCCAGGAAGCGCCGCTTGCTCCCGCGCTCCGGAACGTGAAGCTGGACCTTCCGGCCGGCGCGCTTCGTCAGCCACGTCGTGAGCAGCTCCGCCTCGGCCGGAAGCGTCGCGAGCTCGATCTGAGGCGGAGGAGCCGCCTCGGCGTAGAGCTGCACGAGGACCTGCGCGTAGAAGGCGGCGGGTTCGAAATCGAGATCGTCGAACGTGAACTCGCGGCGGGCCTGGACCTTCCCCGCGCGCATCTCGAAAACCTGCAGCGCAAGCTGCCGCCCCTCGACGTGATGGCCGAGCGTGTCGCGATCTTCGAGACCGGCCGAATCGATCGTCTGCCGGATGCCGAGCCGGTCCACCGTACGCAACGTGTCGCGGTAGCGCGCGGCCTTCTCGTACTCCTGCGCCTCCGAAGCATCCTGCATGTGGCGGGTGAGCGAGGCGGTCAGGTCCTTGTGACGTCCTTCGAGGAACAGCTTCGCGTCGGCGACGGCCCTGCCGTAGTCCTCGGGAGTGGTTTTCCCGGCGCACGGGGCGAGGCATTGATCGAGGTGGTAGTAGAGGCACGGCCGTCTTTTGCCGTCGAACACCTCGTCGCACGTTGCGACTTGAAAGAAACGCGGGATCATCTTGAGCGAGCGCCGCGCGGTCGATGCCGGGAGGAACGGCCCGTAGTAAACGTTCTTGTCCAGGCGTGCCCGGCGCACGAGCGAGACCCGCGGATACTCGTCGGCCAGCGAGAGCTTGAGATAGGGGAAGCTCTTGTCGTCCCTCAGGACCACGTTGTAGGGCGGCCGATCCTTCTTGATGAAGTTCGCCTCGAGCATGAGGGCTTCCATCTCGGTGTCCACCACGATCGTCTCGAGGTCGGCGATCTCCGCGACGAGGCTGACGGTGCGCGGCGCGTGCTGGGCTCCGGTCTGGAAATACGAGCGCACGCGCGAGCGCAGCGACTTGGCTTTCCCGACGTAGAGCAGCTTGTTCGCGGCATTGCGGTAGAGGTAGACGCCGGGGCGGTCGGGTAGTCCGTCCAGTTTTTCTCGGAGTGCGGTGCGGTCCACCCGTGGCATTCTACGATCGTGGTGGCTCTTGCCGTAATCGCGTCGTTTCTCGCAGCCATGTTGCTGTTCGCCGTGCAGCCCATGGCCGCCAAGATGGCGCTTCCGCTTCTGGGAGGAAGCGCGAGCGTCTGGACGATGTGCATGCTCTTTTTCCAGACCGGCCTCCTCGCCGGCTACGGGTGGGCGCACGTCTTGAGCCGCCGATTCGCGCTGCGGACGCAGGTCATGGTCCACGGGGCGCTCGTCGCCGCAGCGGTTTTGACCTTGCCGCCGGCCATCGCCGCCGCCTCGCTGCCCCCGGTCGATGCTTCGCCGGTGCCCTGGCTGCTGGCAGCGCTCGCGGTGTCCTTCGGCCTCCCCTACGCCACGCTGGCCGCGACGGGACCTTTGCTCCAACGGTGGTTCTCATCGACGAGCCACGTCGCCGCCGCAGACCCGTACTTTCTGTACGCCGCGAGCAATGCGGGGAGCTTCGCGGGACTGCTGGCCTATCCGCTGCTCTTCGAGCGGACCCTCCCGCTCCACGCACGCACCGGTGGCTTGTCGCAGGCCGGCGTCTGGTCGGTGGGGTTCTGTACGCTCGCCGTCTTGCTCGTGGCATCGGGCGTCTGGGCCGCGCGCCGACCGAGCGTCGAGACCACGGAGGCCGACCTCCCCCAAGCGGTCGGAACGCCTTGGTCCTCGCGTTTTCGGTGGGTGGCCCTTGCGTTCGTTCCCTCGAGCGTCGTGCTCGGCGCCACGCAGTACCTGACCTCGAACATCGCCGCCATTCCGCTCTTCTGGATCGTTCCGCTGGCCCTCTACCTGCTGACCTTCGTCATCGCCTTTTCTCCAAGAGTGAAACTGTCGATCCCCATGTCCGGTCTCGTGCTCGGACTGCTGCTTCTGGTCGCGACCGCGGAGTTCCATCAAGGGGCGGAGCTGTTCGGCCGGGTCAGCTTCGCGGTTCATCTCGCTGTGATCGTGTCGGTCGGACTTCTCTGTCACGGACGTCTCGCGGCCGATCGGCCCGATCGGTCGCGGCTGACCGAGTACTACCTTTGGATGGCGCTGGGCGGTTGTCTTGGCGGCGTCTTCAATGCACTCCTTTCGCCGTTGATCTTCGACTCGATCGCGGAATACCCGCTGGCTCTGGCGTTGGCGGCTTTCCTCGTGCCGGATAAGACGCGAGGCGCGCCGGAATCCCGCGAGTGGCCCGCCCCGTGGATGCTCGAGGTCGCAACGGCGCTCGCGGTCGGCAGCGTGGCGATCCTCGCCTCACGCCTCGTCCCGACGAACGCGTCGGGCGCGCGCTGGATCGTCGTGGTGGCCATCGGAGTCCCCTCCCTCCTGACCCTGGCGGTCATCGGGTGGCCCCGACGATTCGCCTTCGCCATGGCCGCGCTCCTCGCGGTGACCTGGACGTCGGTTCGTAGTCCATGGTCGGCGCTTCACCGGGAGCGGACGTTTTACGGCGTTCATCGAGTCTTCGAGACGACGGGCCCCAGTATCCCGGGCGTCGATCCGAGCGGCCGCACGGTTCGGGTCGCGCAGAAGATGCACGTCCTCATCGACGGCTCGACGCTCCATGGAAGCCAGTCTCTTGACCCCGGGCGCCGGTCGATTCCCACGACCTACTACCATCCGTCTGGCCCGCTCGGCGACATCGTGCGCGGAATGCGCGAGCGGGGCCCGATCGACCAGTTCGGGGTTGTCGGTCTCGGCGCGGGATCCACCGCGGCCTACGCAAAACCCGGCGAGCACGTCACGTACTTCGAGATCGATCCCGCCGTCGCCCGCCTGGCGTGGAACCCGGCGTATTTCACCTACCTCACGGATTCGCCCGCACAGGTGTCGATCGTTCTGGGCGACGGCCGGCGGCGGATCGCCGAGTGCGCCGACGGTCGGTTCGATCTGATCATCCTGGACGCGTTCAGCTCGGACGCGATTCCGGTGCACCTGCTGACCCGCGAAGCCGTCGCACTCTATTTGCGCAAGTTGAAGCCCGGCGGATGTCTCGCGCTCCATCTGAGCAACTTGTATCTCGCGCTCGATTCCGTGGTCAACGCCGTCGCGGCGGATCTGCGCGTTCCCGCGGCGATCAAGTTCGATCTCGCCCGAACCCCCGAGCAGGCATTCGAAGGGAAGGCCGACTCGAAGTGGGCCGTGATGGCGCGCGACGCCGCCAGTGCGCTTCCGGTTCACGACGACGACGGGTGGTCGAGGGCGCCCTCCGATCGCGGCGCCGACACCGATGGCTTCCTGTGGACGGACGATCGCTCGAATTTGGTCGAGCTCCTCATCCACGCTCGCGCGCGATGAAGGTCGCGCGCCTTCTCCTCATCGCCCTTCTCCTCGCCGCGGCCGGTTGGATGGCCTGGCTGGCGGTCTATCAAGTGGACGACGCCTTCATCGTCTACCGGTACGCGCGAAGCGTGGCGCGCGGGGACGGATTCGTCTTCAACCCCGGCGAGCGGGTCGAGGGGGTCACCTGTTTTCTCTGGACGCTCGCGCTGGCTCCGTTCTCGGCCGCCAACGTCCCGTTGCCCCGCGTCGCTCCGTTGCTCACCGCCATGGCGGGATTGTCCTGTCTGGTCCTTGTCGCGCGGCGTCACGCGGAGAGCGAGGGACGCGATCGACTCCTGCTGCGGGACCTTCTGCCCCCGACGCTGCTCGCGGTCACCCCCGCATTCGCCTACTGGTCGGTCGGCGCGCTGGAGACCGTCCCCTACACCCTGCTCGTGACGCTCGCCGCACGGCGCCACGCGCTGGAAAAGAAACGAGGCGGATGGGCCTCGGCGGCATGGCTCGGGATCGCCGGCCTCGTCCGGCCCGAGACCCCGCTCGTCGTCGCGGCGCTGGCGGCCGATCGCGCGCGCTCCCAGGGTGCCGTCGCGGCCGTTCGGTGGGTCGGCGTCGTGGCTGCAATCGTCGGGCCCTTCCTCGTCTTCCGCCGGCTCTACTTCGGGTCCTGGCTGCCGAACACCTACTACGCGAAGGCCGGCGCCCCGTTTCCGGTGCTCATCGCGCGCGGCTTTGAGTACCTGCGCGGCTGCCTCGCGTCGATCGTGCCGTCGTTCGGCGCCTCGGGAGACGCGATCGTCGTCCTCGGCGGGCTGGCGGTTGCTGCGCTCCTCGCGTTCGCGTGGCGCCGGCCGGCACTTCGCACCGAAGCGATCGTTGTACTCGCGGTCGCCGCCGCGGCCGTGGTCGAAGGCGGCGACTGGATGGTGCTCCACCGCTTCTGGGTTCCGGCGCTCCCCTGCCTGTCGGTGATCGCGGCTGCCGCGCTCTTGCGCGTTTCCTCGCAGCATCGTGCGGGAGCCGCGGCCGCAGCGCTTCTCGTCGCCGCCTTCATCGCGAGCGGGCTGACCACGGGCTGGAGCGAGCGGAACGGCGGCCGCGGCCTCCTCGTGAACGCTCTCGGCTACCGTCACGCCCACCGGGAGGTCGCGCGATTCCTGAACGAGCGCGCCGTACCGGGCGATGCGGTGGCGCTGATGGACGTCGGGTTGATCGGATGGGATGCGGATCGACTGCGCGTCATCGACATCACGGGGCTGACGGATCATGACATCGCGCACGCCCCGGGGGATTTCCTCGATAAGCGGTTCCCCGTCTCCGACCTGCTCGCGCGCAATCCGCGCTTCATCGTCCTCGTGCCGGGTTTCCCCGCGGACGGCCGGATCTTCGAAGATCCGGAATTCACGTCGCGTTATCGCGCGTTGTTCAGCGTGGACCACCGATTCAACTG
>JAYUCM010000370.1:0-2896 GCA_043740355.1 Acidobacteriota bacterium
ACCACGAACGGCGGGGCGAACTGGACCGTGGTGCCGGACGCGGATTTCACTTCAGGAGGCTTCACGGGCACCGTGAATACCGGCTTCTCGAATCCCATCGGCGGCAAGCGCGCCTGGTGCGCGGGGACCGCCGGGACGCTGACCGTCGTCAACGTCAACCTCGGCGGGGATCCCAACCTCCTGAACAAGACCGTCCAGCTTCGCTGGCACGAGGGCGATGACATCTCGTTGGCAGTGACCGGTTGGTACGTCGACACCGTGACGGTCAACAACGCGCAGGTCGGCGGCTCGTGCTCGATCGGGACCGGTTGCACGGCTCCCGGGGCGCCCGCCTTGACGGGCGCCGTCGGCGACTGTGCCGGCGTGAACCTCACCTGGTCGTCGGGGACGGGCTCGACCAGCTCGTACAACGTCTTCCGCGCAACGGTGCCGGGAGGTCCCTACACGAAGCTCGGCGGCATGCCGATGGCGGGAACCGCCTACAGCGACACGACCGCGGTTGCGGGGACGACCTACTCCTACGTCGTGACCGGGGCGTGCGACGCGGGAGGTCTCAGCGAATCCGTCGTCAGCAACGAGCTCCCAGCCGGAAAGCAAGTCACCGGCGCGGCGTGCACCGACGGCAACGTTTGTACGGAAGGCGACACCTGCCAGACCGGCACGTGCGTCGCCGGCGCACCGGTGTCGGGGCCCGGCGGAACGAGCGGACTCGCATTCGACAGCACGACCGACCTCAACTGGGCCGCGGCGGCCGCTGCGTCCGGCTACGACGTGATCCGAGGCACGCTGTCGACGCTGTCCGGCGGGGGATTCGCATCCTCTACCGACGTTTGCCTGGGCAGCCACATCGCGGACACGTTCACCTCCGACACGCACATCCCGGCCGAAGGAGACGCGGACTGGTTCCTGATCCGCGCCTACGGTCCGTGCGGCACCGGTAGCTACGATGACGGGACGCCGTCACAGGCCGCGTCCCGGGATCCTGGCATCACACTGTCGCCCAACGCCTGTCCTTAGAAGGCATGGCGTCGTCGCCGCGACTATCGTCCACTCCGCATGGGCCACACGCACGCGTGCCGGTGTGGCTCCGACTCCGGGCTTCCCGTCTGGATGAGGGCACGCCGCCCTAGACGTAGTATCCGGATCCGGCGAGTCTGTCCGAGGCGCTGGAGTCCGACCGCCCAACGAGCTATGCGGTCGAATGTTGTTGTCGTCGTCCCGCGAGGCGACCACTCTCCGGCGACGCCCGTAGCCGGTAGGCGAAATGCACGGGCTGGCCGACCATCCATTTGCCGCTCAGCGGGAGGTCGGTGAGACAAGAAACCGAGCCGGCTAAGCGTGTAGAAGCCCTCGTACGAACCTTTTCGGACGCGGGTTCGATTCCCGCCGCCTCCACCAGTTCTGGGCTTTCCGAGCGCGGTCAGATCGCGTCGAGTGTCGGACACGCCGAGCCGCAAGTTGGACTCGGGGCTGCCGTATGGTCCAAAAACAAACCCGATGCTCAATCCGGAGTTCGAGCACAACGAGATTGGGAATCCGCGATGCGGATGGGGCTGTGGCGAGGGACAACCCCCCGGAAGCGATACCAGGGTTCAGAGTGAGGGTGCGAGGTCCAGCCGGCGTGCGACCCGCGTGAGCCTCGCGTCGAGTGGCTACTTCCGCCGCAGCGGATGCGCCTGGAAGAAAGCCCACATCTCGCTGGTCGCGTCGATGCTGTGCGTCGTGCGTCCGGCGAACCACTCGGGCAGCGGTCCGCCGCCGGGCCAGGTGTGACCGCCGCCGTGAATCGTGTAGAGCACGACGCTCGCGTCGTCGGCGCAGTGAACGTACTCGCGTCGCGTGACGTCCGTGGTCACCGACGTCTCGACGGGCCTCGGATCGCATCGATTGCGCTGGGCCCAGCTCGCGTCCCACCTGGGAACGTTCGGGAGCGGTTCCGACACGACCCACGACGTGCCGCCGTCGTAAAGAGCCATCGGATCCTCCGTGCCGTGAAAGTCGATCATCGGAACCGGGTGGTGGTCGGTGCACCAGTTCCGCGGCAGCGTTCGTGCGGCGCCGACCAGTCCCACCGCCGCGATGCGATTCCACGATGCGCACGCAAGGACCGCGCTCATCCCGCCGCCGTTCGAGAGCCCGTTCGCGTAGATGCGCCGCGGATCGATGTTGTAGTCCGCCTCGAGCTTGTCGATGAGGTCGGAAATGAATAGCACGTCCCGGTTCGGCGCCGGACCCGCTGCGACCCGCCACACCCTCGGCCCGCCGCGCGTCTGACCCGACGGATAGACGACGATGCATCCTTCGCGATCCGCGAGTTGGTTCCACTCGCTCACGTCCAGCTGCTGCTTCGGCCATCCGCCTGCGCCGTGCATGCTGATGACGAGCGGCGTCGCCTTCGTGCGGTCGTAACTCTTCGGGACGTACAGCAGGTAGCTCCGCGCCACGCCCGACGAGACGATTGTGCCGTTGTTGCGATTCATCGCGTAAAACGTGACCGCCTCGCCGAGCGCGAGCAACGCCGGAAGGCTCAGCAGTGCGATCGCGATCCGTTTCATCGATGTCGATTCCACGCGAGCGCCAGCGGCGCCGCCGACAGCCGCACCAACGGAACGGCGAGGATCGCGAGAAGCACGAGAACGTAGCGAGGAACGATCAGCGCTGGAGCGATCCACGCAAACACCGCGAAGAGTGCGAACAGCGCGACGTCCCAGAGAATCGCGCCGGCGAGAAGCACGCGATCACTGATCACTCGCCGGTCATGCAATCGGATCGCGATCCACGAGGCGGCGATGATCTTGAGCGCCGCGAAGCCGCTAAGGATCCACGGCAGCGAGGCCCACAGCGCGGCCATCACGATCTTGCTCCCGAGCGCCCAATGCGCGGCCGGCACGATCAC
>JAYUCM010000371.1:0-2893 GCA_043740355.1 Acidobacteriota bacterium
GTCACGAGCTACGGGCAGATGACCGCGGGCAGCTTCATGTACATCGGCCCGCAGGGGATCGTGCACGGCACGGTGATCACGCTCTTGAACGCCGGACGAAAGTACCTGGGCACCGGGGACGAGGGGCTGGCCGGACGGATCTTCGTGACGTCGGGCTTAGGCGGGATGAGCGGAGCCCAGGCCAAGGCGGCCGTGATCGCCGGCGCGGTCGCCATCGTCGCCGAAGTCAACCCGAAGGCGGTCGCGACCCGGTCCGAGCAGGGCTGGGTGATGGAAGTCGAGCGCAGCCTCGATCGGCTGCTGCTGCGCGCTGAGAAGGCCCGGGCGGCTCGGGAGGCCGTCTCCATCGCCTACCTCGGCAACGTCGTCGATCTCTGGGAGCGCCTCGCCAAGGAAGGTGTCGCGATCGACCTGGGCTCGGATCAGACGTCTCTGCACAACCCGTACGCCGGCGGCTACTACCCCGCCGGGGTTTCCTTCGAGGACGCTCAGAGCTTGATGCGCGACGACCCGGCCGGGTTCAAATCAAAGGTGCGCGATTCCCTGAAGCGCCACGTGGACGCGATCAACGTCCTCGCAGCAGCCGGCATGCGGTTTTGGGACTACGGAAACGCGTTTCTGCTGGAAGCGGGCCGCGCGGGCGCAGCCGTGACCCGCCCGGACGGATCGTTCATCTACCCGAGCTACGTCGAGGACATCATGGGGCCGATGTGCTTCGACTTCGGGTTCGGTCCGTTCCGCTGGGTTTGCGCCAGCGGGAATCCTGCGGACCTCGCAGCCTCGGACGCCATCGCCGGCGACGTCCTGGAGGAGATGGCCGCGGACGCTCCCGAGGAGATCCGACGGCAGATCGAGGACAACGCGCTCTGGATCCGGAAGGCGGAAGCCAACCGGCTGGTCGTGGGAAGCCAGGCGCGGATCCTCTACGCCGACGGCACCGGGCGTTTACGGATCGCCTTGGCGTTCAACGCCGCGATCCGCGACGGCCGCATCCTCGGGCCGATCGTTCTCGGCCGCGACCACCACGACGTGTCCGGGACCGACTCGCCCTACCGCGAGACCGCGAACATTCGCGACGGCTCGAACCTGACAGCCGACATGGCGGTACACAACGCGATCGGCGATGCGTTCCGCGGCGCGACCTGGGTTTCGCTGCACAACGGCGGAGGCGTGGGCTGGGGCGAGGCGATCAACGGCGGCTTCGGGATGGTGATCGACGGAAGCGCCGATGCCGAGCGCCGGGTGCGGAGCATGATCGCCTGGGACGTCAACAACGGGATCGCCCGGCGCGCCTGGGCGCGCAACGAAGGCGCGGAGTTCGCGATCCGGCGCGCGATGGTCGCGGACGCCCGGATGAAGGTCACGATGCCCGAGCACGCCGATGACGCGATCGTCGACGACGCGCTCCGGCGGGAAGAGGGGAGACGATGAAGACGATGTTGATCGGCGGGATGGCGATGATGCTGGTGCTCGTTGCTCCGGGCGCGGCGCTCGCCAAGGGTGCGAAAGCGGTTGCGAAGCTCGAGTCCCGCAGCGGCTCGACGGTGACGGGAACGGTGACCTTCGCCCAACACAAAGGCAAGGTGTCCATGAAGGTGGTCGTGAACGGGCTGACACCGGGCCAGCATGCGATTCATCTGCACGACACGGGAGACTGCTCTGCGCCCGATGCGGCCTCGGCGGGGGGTCACTGGAATCCCACCTCGGAAAACCACGGGCAGTGGGGGCACGCCCCGTTCCACCACGGCGACATCGGCAATCTCGTGGCCGACGCCAAGGGCAAGGCGGATCTGAGCGTGGAATCGGAGCTGTGGACGATTGGAGACGGCAAGCCGAGCGACGTCCTGGGCCACGCGGTGATCGTCCACGCCAAGGAGGACGACTTCACGACGCAGCCCACCGGCAATGCCGGTGGGCGCGTCGCGTGCGGTGTCATTCAACGGGTTCCCTGACGGCGGCGGTGACGGTGTCGTCGACCGGTTTCGTCGTGTCGGTCGCGCCGAGCCGGACCAGCGACTTCATCGCCTTGCCGCCCGCGTCGCCGGCGTCAACAGCCGCGAGATACTCGGTCTTCGCCTCGTCCATCTTGCCGGTTCGCTCGTAGGCGACGCCGAGGTTGTTCCGGACATACGCGATGTGCGGCAGCGCGGCCTTCGCGGCCTCGAGCGGCTCGATCGCGTCCGCCGGTCTTCCACTCTGGATCAGGAGCAGGCCGAGCGTGTTGGCGATGTAGCCGTTCTTCCCATCGAGGTCGCGCGCGGTCTGGAGAGCGGTGAGCGCCTCGTGGCCCCGGTTCAACTCCATCAGAGCGCGCCCCTTCTGATGCAGCGCGTCGGCGGACCCGGCATCGAGAGCGAGACCCCTATCGGCGGCCTCGAGCGCGCCGGTCCTGTCCCCGAGTTCGTTGCGCACGCGCGCGAGATTGATCCAGGCCTTAGGACGGGTGCCGTCGAGCTTCGTGCTCTCGACGAGCGAGGTCGCGGCCCCGTCACGATCGCCGGCTTTCCACAGGGCGAGCCCGAGGAGGTAACGGCGGTAGGCGACTTGCGGCTCGCCGGCGACGGCGGTCTTCAACTTGTCCGAAGCGGCCGCGTAGTCGCCATTGTCGAAGAGAGCGACACCGTCACGCCACGCCGCCTTGGCCGTCGCGGCGTCGACGGGTTCGAGGTTGGGCTCGGGCAGAGTGGTTGGAACGAGCTGCGTGGGCGAGGCCGCGAGTGAGGCTTGTATCGCCCCGCCCTCACCTCTTACGTCATCCGAGCAGCCGGCGAGGAGTCCGCCTGCGGCGAAGAGTCCGAGGATCGTTCCGTACTTGAGCATCGTGCGTGTCATGGCAGGCCTTCTTTCGGCCCGGGGAAGCTCTCTCTCGAGGAGGTCCGGGTTGCCTTGTTCC
>JAYUCM010000372.1:0-17616 GCA_043740355.1 Acidobacteriota bacterium
TTGGCGATCGTGAAGTCGACGTATCCGTGCTGCGGAGGCCAGAGGAGCGCGCAGCCCAGCGTCGGCTGGGTCACGATCACCGGAGGAATCGTGTACGGGGTGTGGTAGCAGCCCGTGTCGTGATCGCACAGGTCGTTCGTGCAGCACTGGCTGTCGTCGCAGTTCGTTGGGCCGCCGGGGCTGCAGGCGCCGGCACCATCGCAGAGGTCTCCGGTGGTGCAGGCGTCTCCGTCGGTGCACGGTGTCGTGGTCGGCTTGAAGCCGTTGTCGTGGCAGAGGCCGGTTCCGTCGCAGTAGTCCTGGTTGATGCACTGCGTTTCCGCATCGCCGCAGGTTGTCGAGGTCGATGCGTGATTCGGATCGCATGACGCGTTGGTGCCGGTGCAGTGATCCGCGCTGTCGCACGGACCGCTCGAGGGATCGCCGCACGCCGTCGCGGCAGGCTTGAAGCCGTTGTCGTGGCAGAGGCCGGTCCCGTCGCAGTAGTCCTGGTTGGTGCACTGCGCCTCGGCATCGCCGCAAGTCGTGGTCGTCGCTTCGTGGTTCGGATCGCATGAGGCGTCGATCCCGGTGCAGTGATCCGGGTTATCGCAAGGCCCGGAGGACGGATCGCCGCAGGCCGTCGCGGCCGGCTTGAAGCCGTTATCGTGGCAGAGGCCGGTTCCGTCGCAGTAGTCCTGGTTGGTGCACTGCGCTTCGGCGTCGCCACAGGTCGTGGTCGTAGCTTCGTGGTTCGGATCGCATGAGCCGTCGATCCCGGTGCAGTGATCGGGGTTATCGCAGGGCCCGGAGGACGGATCGCCGCAGGCCGTCGCGGCAGGCTTGTAGCCGTTGTCGTGGCAGAGGCCGGTTCCGTCGCAGTAGTCCTGGTTGGTGCACGGCCCCTCGGCATCGCCGCAGGTCGTGGTCGTCGCGGCGTGGTTCGGATCGCACGAGGCGTCGAACCCGCTGCAGTGATCCGCGCTGTCGCACGGCCCGGAGGAAGGATCGCCGCAAGCGGTTACTGCCGGCTTGAAGCCGTTGTCGTGGCAGGCGCCGCTACCGTTGCAGTAGTCCTGGTTGGTGCACGCCGCTTCGGCGTCGCCGCACGTCGTGGTCGTGGGCTTGAAGCCGTTGTCTTGGCAGCCACCGCTGCCGTTGCAGTAGTCCTGGTTGGTGCACGGCCCTTCGGCATCGCCGCAGGTCGTGGTCGCCACGGCGTGATTCGGATCGCACGAGCCGTTGATCCCGGTGCAGTGATCGGCACCGTCGCAGGGACCGCTTGATGGATCACCGCAGGCCGTGGCTGCGGGAGCCGGAGGCCCGGACCGGCAGGTACTGGTATCGAGGATGGAAATCGTGTCGATGTTCTGACCTACCGCGCCGAGGCTGTCGTCGAAGCCGACCCGCCACCGGAGCTGGATCGTCTGGCCGGCAGCGGCAGCGGGGAGGTTGACGTTGGTCGTCAAGTAAGCCGGGTAGCCGGCAGAGTTGTTGCACCAGGCCGACTGGTTTGACAGCGGGTTCGAGTGGAGATTGTTCACGGTCCCGGTATAGCCGCCGGTGACGAAGGATCCGCCGGCGGTCACGATATCCGTGAACGAGCCGGCCCCGATCTTGATCTCGAGAACGCCCGCGTCGTAGCAGGTCGTCGGGTTCTCGAAGCTCCAACGGTTCCTGAACGACAGCTTCGCCGTGGACGAGGTGATCGGAATCGGAGGCGAGGTGAGGACCTCCTCGCCGGGTACGACGGTTCCGGTGAACCCGTCGAACCCGAAGGCCGAGTTCGGCGGCGTATCGCTGCTCGTGTTCTGTGTCACCCAGTTCTGTCCGGCGCCGGTAAAGCTCGAGGTCCAGCCGGCGGGCAAGGCCGGGGCCGTCACGCTATCGAAGTACTCGAGGAATCCGCCGCCGGTGCACTGATCGCCGGCCGTGCAGGCGTTTCCGTCATCGCACGCGTTCGTGTTGCCCGCGAACACGCACGTACCGTTGCTCGGGTTACACGTATCGGTCGTGCAGACCTCTCCGTCGTCGCAGAACACGTTCGTCGTGTACACGCACCCCGTCGAGGGATTGCACGTGTTGGCGGTGCACGCATTGTTGTCATTGCAGATGATCGGCGTGTTGAGGCACTGGCCCGAGCTGGGGTTGCAGTCGTTCGACGTGCACGCGTTGTTGTCCTCGCACGGGAGCGACGGGCCCGGCTGGCATACCGTTCCGGCGCAGGTGTCGCCTATCGTACAGGCGTTCCCGTCCTCGCAGGACCCGGACAACGGAGTGCTCGTACAGATGCCGGCATTGCATGTGTCGGTCGTGCACGGGTTCTGATCGTTGCAGTCTGCGTTCGTGGCGCACGGGTAGGTGATGTCGACGCACCAGCCTCCCGCCATGCTCCCCACGTCCACGCTCACGTCGTCCACGATGTACAGGTTCCACGTCCCCGTCGGATTCGTTCCGGTGAACACGGAGAGGGCCGAACCCCCTGACGGAACCGGCGCGGGCGCCGGGAACGTGTCGGTCCCGTCGTTGACGTCGGTGGGCTTGAACGTGCCTGAAACGATGGGGCCGCCGTCCGGAAGCGAGCTTCCCGCCCCGTCCGAGAGCGTGAGGTTGACGTTGACGATGTCGGTCAGGCTACCCACGTCGGACATGATCTTGGCGTTCTGTCCGCCCGGGCCCACGAGCAGCATGTCGATGTCGTCGGGGAAGGTATGGTTCAGCCCCTTCAAGTCGACCTTCACGTTGGCCGCATAGGTGATCCCGGTGACCACGATCGCGGTTGGATAGGGCAAAGCCGGGCCGATGGTCGTGGCGGGCGCGCCGGCGGGTATCGTGACGGCACCCGGGTTGCAAATCTGCGCGACAGGACAGTTGCCCGGCGTTCCGACGCAGGTGCCGCCGCTGCAGGTATCACCCACCGTGCACGGGTTGCCATCGGTGCACGACGCCGTGTTGTTCGAGTGGGCGCATCCGGTGGCCGGCGCGCATGTGTCGTTCGTGCACGGATTGAGGTCGTCGCAGTTAGTCACGCCGTGAGAGCAGGCGCCCGTTCCCGTATCACAGAGGTCGGTCGTGCAGGCGTCGTTGTCATTACACGTCGCCGTGTAGACGCACGAGCCGGAGACGCAGGTGTCCGTCGTGCAGGGATTGCTGTCGTTGCAGTTGGCATTCGTCACGCATCCTTGCGTCAGATTCACGCACCAGCCGCCGGTCATCGAGCCGGTGTCACCGCCGGCGTCGTCGACGATGTACAGGCTCCAAGTTCCGTCGGCGTTCGTCCCACCGAAGACGGATGCGAGGGTCGCAGACCCAGCGGTCGCGGGATTCTGATAAGGGCCGGCGGGAGCCGGAGCCGGGAAGACGTCCCCGGTGCCGTAATTGGTCGGCCTGAACGTGCCCGACACCGGAGTCCCCGATGAGGGCACGACGGCCGCGGCGGCATCATCGAGCGTGTAGTTGATACCCACCCAGTCGGTGCCACCGATCACATCGGACAAGTTGATAAGCTTCGTCGAACCCCCAGGCCCCACGAGCAGCATGTCCACGTCGCTCGGGAAGGTGTGATTGAGGCCTTTGAGGTTCACGGTCACTTTCGAGATCAGGCCAACGCCCGTGACGGTGATGCTCGAGGGGTACAGGCTGGCCGGCGACCCGGTGGTCGTACCGGTGCCGCTTCCGGGAATCGTGATTGGGGACGTGTTGCAGACCGTGATCGTGGCCTCCGGCGCGTCGGGAGACGGGGTCGCCGGGGGCGTGATCCTTCCAGTCGCCCACTCCGCCGTCACAGGGTAGGCGGCGCCCGCGACCTCGATCCAGAGCCTCACAGCCTGACTCGACAGAACCTCGGCGTACGCGTGGACTTTCTCTCCGGCGGCGTCGATGACCTCGACGAGTCCCGTGCTCAACACCACGGCACCACTTTCCGTCACGAACTCGATAACCTCGCCTCCTTCGGAAAGCCTCGGCGTCAGGTTCCCGCTGACGGCGAGATCGACGAAGATCTTGGCCGCGCTCCCCCCGATCGGCGCGTCCACGGAGACTCCATACCGCAAGCCGTCCTCGTTGTTCACGAACCAGGCGCTCAACGAAGCCGGGGAATACGAGTACTCGATCCGTCTGCCGTCGGGCGTCAGTTGCGCGCCGCCCAAAGGCTCCTGTTTGTCGCCGGTGCCGAAGCCCCTCAGGTCGAGTCCCAGCTCCCACCCGTCCGTCAAGCTAGCGGGCGGCAAGAGGCTCACTCCCGTGAGTCGGAAGTACGCGTTAAGGTTTTGGACAGCGTTCGCGGCCTGGTAGACCGCCTGCGCGTTGGGCGGCGCAGTGGAATCCGCCGGCACCACGTCGTAGCCGGAGGGAGGGGTGGTGGCTGTGCTCAAGAAATCAAGCGCGCCCACAAGAACAACCGCGACGAGGCACGACACGATGACCTTCGTTGAAAGGGCAAGGGTCGTTCGGAGCGAACCGGCGGACGAATCCGTTCGAGGCTTCATACGAACTCCTTCTTCAACGCCGAGTTTCCCGCGTGACCAAGAATAATGACACCCACCCGAGTGAGCGTTCTGCGGGGGGAGCAGACGCGCGAGAATCTTGTACGGCGACTGGCGCTCGTTCGTCAAGACTTTTTTGCTGACTCGGCATCTTGGCTCGGGGTTGCGACGGCCACGAGAGACAAGCCGATCGGCGTTCCGATCCAGCTCTCGATCGGCAGGACGACGCGAGAAAGTACGTTGTACGCTGACATCTGGAACGCCGGGAGGCGATCGCGTTTGAGGACGCGCGCATTCAGCCACCAGCCCGGGATGCCCAACATGTTTAGCCATTGAAGGGATTCGAGCCGGAACCCGGCGCGCTCAAGCGCCGCGCGTAACGTCTTGCGCGTGTAGCGGCGGTAGTGGCCGAGCTTCTCGTCGATCGGTCCGTAGAGCGCAGGGTGCGCGGGCACCAGGAGGATCAGGCGTCCGCCCGACGCCTCGAGGATCCGTCGCGCGTTGACCAGCGCACCTTGCTCGTCTTCGATGTGCTCGAGCACGTTCAGGCAGACGATCGTGTCCACCGGCGCGCCGGGGAGGATCGGCGGCAACGGTCGGAGCATGTCCCAGCGTTGGATCTCCAGGTTGTCGTAGCCCGACATCGTGGCGCGCGCTCGCTGTAACGCGACCTCGTCGAGATCGGTCGCGACCACGTCGGCGGTCGCCAAGAGGTACTCGGTGAGGTTGCCGTGGCCGCAGCCCACCTCGAGGATCCTCCGGCCCAGCCACGGCCGAAGCGTCTTGTAGATGTGTCGATTGAGGTGCCTCAGGCGGCTCATCTTCTCGAGGGTCTCCTCGAGGATGGCGCCTGGGACGACGTCGCTGGCGAAGCGGTAGCGGATGATGCAGTAGATCGCCTCGAATCCGTCCTTCCAGGTGATCTTCTTGCCGGCCTCGTACCCACGCCCCGCATAGGAAACGGGGACCTCGAAGATCCGATAGCGCATCTTGGCGAGCTTCGCGGTGACCTCGGGCTCGAATCCGAACCGGTCGCTCTCGAGGCTGAGGTTCTTGATGACCTCCGCGCGAAAGGCCTTGTAGCACGTCTCCATATCGGTGAGGTTCAGGTCGTTCAACGCGTTCGACAGGGTGGTGAGCACTCTGTTGCCGACCTCGTGCCAGAAGAAGAGGACGCGCCGTTCCTCACCGAGAAACCGGCTGCCGTAAACAACGTCCGCACGCCCGTCGAGGAGCGGGCGTAGCAGCCTGGGGTAGTCCATCGGGTCGTACTCGAGGTCGGCGTCTTGCACGATGACGAAGTCGCCGGTCGCCTCCTGAAAGCCGCGCCGTAGCGCGGCCCCCTTCCCCCGATTGCCCGGCTGCAAGATGCCGCGAAACTCCGCGGCGAGAAACGCCCGGTCGGCGTCGATCCCTCGCCGTGCCAGGACCGGGCCGAGCGCCGCGCGCGCATCCCGCCCCAGCGATTCCACGATCTCGCGGGTGCCGTCGGTCGATCCGTCGTCGACGACCACGATCTCCTTCGTGAGGCCCAAATGTGAAAGGTCAACGTTGAGCACGGAGCACAGCAGCGTCCGCAGCGTGCGACGCTCGTTGTAGGCGGGAATGACGATCGTCAACTTCGGCAAGCGATTTCCTCCCGTTCGACCGGCAGCCCGAGAAGATAGAACAGAACGAACCGGGGGCTCCAGAAACGCAGCTCGAAGATCACCCTGCTTCCGCTCTCCGGGCCAGGAGTATGACCGCCGCGATCACGACGGCCGTTCCGGCGATCGAAGCCGGCGCGGGGACCGCCCCGAACAGGAGCCAGCCGAACAGGAGCCCGAATACCGGGCCCGTCATGGTGACTGCCGTCGCGCGCGCGGCCCCAGCTCGAGCGAGCCCTTGGGTCAGCGTGGCCTGGCCGGCAAGTGCCGAGGCGTAGATCAGCAGGTGCCCCGCGACCTCGACGCCGCTTCGCGGGAGGGCGGCTCGCCCCGCGTGCAGCGTCGCAACGAGCGAGAGCGGGATCGTGGCCAGGGGAAACCACACGAGGATGGTCAACGTGTGCTCGGTCTTCGAAAGCTTCCGGACCGCCATGTAGGCGATCCCCGAGAGCATCGAGCCCGTCAGCCCGATCAGCGCCGGGCCGCGCAGGTGTCCGGCGGGGCCGACGATCAGCGCCACCCCGCAAAGCGCCGCCAACACGAGCGGCCAGTGCCAGCGCCCTGTCGCCTCGCGGAGAAAGAAAGGAGCGAATGCGGCGACGAAGATGGGATGGCTGTACTGCAGAAGCACCGCGTCGCCCAGGGGGAGGTGCTGCACCGACCAGAAATAGCAGGATAGGGCGCCGTACCCCAACAGGCCGCGCAGAAGGAGCATCGGCGGGTCGTTCCCGAGGAGGGACACCCCCTGTCTGCGTGCGAGAATGACGAACGTCGCCGTCATCAGGATGCCCCGCGAGAGAACCACCGCCTGCATCGGCGTGTCGGGGAGCAGCTTTTTCGCGATCGCCGCCATCAGCGCGAAGCAGGCCGCCGAGACGATCATCAACATGAGGCCGAAGCGGTCGCCCGGCCGGCGCGATTCCTGGTGGACGGCGGACCGAACGTCCGCCAGGCCGGTGAGCAGGAGCGATTTCGTGTTGCCCAGAAGCCTCACGCGGCGACCCTCATCGAGCTACGATCCTAGCGTCGGTTGCAAGATCCGTTGAACCCAGCCCCGAACCGGGTGTAGCTTGCGCGGATTGTCCGGTCCGTACGCCGGACCCGGAGGGGATCCGTGGTCATTCTGAAGAAGCTCGTCCTTGCCGTCGTCGTTCTCGTCGTCCTGCTCGCGGGGATCGGCATGCTGCTCCCGCGCCAAGTGCACGTCGAGCGCTCGATCGTCATCGACGCGCCGCGCGCCACGGTGTTTGCGCTCCTCGACGGATTCAAGCAGTTCAACAAGTGGTCCCCATGGGCGGCTCTCGATCCCAACGCCACTTACACCCGCGAGGGGCCCGAGTTCGGCGTGGGCGCCAAGCAAAGTTGGGTGGGCGACCCCAAGACCGTCGGCTCCGGCAGCCAGGAAGTCGTCGAGCTCAAGCCTCTCGAGCTCGTCAAGACGCGCCTGGACGTCAGCGGCATGGGTCCGGCGACGGCGCGGTTCGCGCTGGCTCCGGAAACGAGCGCCACCAAGGTGACGTGGAGCCTCGACAGCGACATGGGCGCCGGGCCGATCGGCCGCTACTTCGGCCTGATGATGGACCGCTGGATCGGCAGCGACTACGAGAAGGGGCTCGCCGGCCTGAAGGCGCTTGCCGAGAGCCTCCCGAAGACGGACTTCGCGGACCTCGCGGTCGAGGTGGCGGACGTCGCCCCGGTGACGGTGGCCTACGTCGAGGCGCAAAGCTCGAAAGACACCAAGGAGATCGGCGCCGCGATCGGCGCGAGCTACGCGAAGGTCGGCGCGTTCATGAAGGCCAATGGTCTCAAGCAGGCCGGAGCGCCCATCACGATCAACACGCGCTATGACGATACGGGGTACGGGTTCGACGCCGCGATTCCCGTCGACAAGGCGCCCGAGAAAGAGGTCCCCGCGGGATCACCCGTGAAGGTCAAATCGACGTACGCCGGCAAGGCCCTGAAGGTCGTGATGAAGGGGCCCTACAGCGGCATGCCGAAGACCTACGACAAGCTCCACGCGTTCATGGCGACGCGCGGTTACGACTCCGCCGGAGCGCCTTGGGACGAGTACGTCAGCGATCCCGGGACGACCCCCGAAGCCGACATCGTCACGAACATCTATCAACCTGTGAAGTAGGGGGCTCGATGCGTCTCATCTCCGCGGTCGTCGTCGCCTGCGTTTCCTTCGGCGTCCCGCACGCCGCCGACGCTCCGATCGGCCGCCTGGGACGCGATGTCGTGCCCGTGAGCCAGGCGATCGTGCTCGATCTCGATCCGCGCCAGCCCGACTACACAGGGTCGGTCGAGATCGTCGTCGACATGAAAAAGCCGTCGCGTTCGTTCCGATTCCATGCCGAATCGATGGACCTTCTGGATCTCACGCTGAGCCAGCCGGGGAGCTCGTCGCCGCCGATCCGGCTCTCGGCGACGCAGCTCGCCGACGGCCAGGTCGAGGCGACGTCCGAAAGCGACATCGCCCCGGGACGCCGCACGCTGCACATCGACTTTCACAACAATTTCGACACGGCGGCGAAGGGGCTTTATCGGCTGGGAGTCGCCGACGCATGGTACGCGTTCACGCAGTTCGAGGCGATCGACGCGCGCGAGGCGTTCCCGTGCTGGGACGAGCCGGAGTTCAAGATCCCCTATCGGGTGACGTTGACGGTCCCGGCCGGGGACGCCGCCATCGCGAACACCCCTGAGGAAAGCGCCGTCGAAAAGGACGGGAAGCGCACGATCGTGTTCAAGACGACGCGGCCGCTGCCGTCGTATCTCCTCGCGGTCGCGACGGGGCCTCTGGAGTTCGTGCCGATTCCCGGGACATCCATCCCGGCGCGCGTCGTCACGACGAAGGGTCAATCGGCTCTGGCGGGAGAGGCGGTCGCGATGACGCCGTCGATCCTGGCCTCGCTCGAAAAGTATTTCGCGAGCCGATACCCCTACGAGAAGCTCGATCTGATCGCCGTTCCCGAGTACTGGTACGGCGCCATGGAGAATCCGGGGGCGATCACGTACGTCGATCGGATTCTGCTGCTCGACCCCGGAACCGTCGACGACGACGCCCGCGAACGGCTCGCCGTCGTCACGGCGCACGAGATCGCGCACATGTGGTTCGGCGATCTCGTGACGATGGCGTGGTGGGACGACCTCTGGCTGAACGAGTCGTTCGCCTCGTGGATGGAGGACAAGATCACCGCCGAGGTGCACCCGGAATTCAACGTGCCGGTCGAACAGGTGAAATCGGCGCAGCGCGTCATGGGACTCGACAGTCTTTTGACGACGCGGGCCATGCGGCAGCCGGTCCGCTCGATGGACTCGCTGCTTCAGTCGGCCGACGCGCTCGCCTACTCGAAGGGCTCGGCGGTCTTGCATATGGTCGAGGGGTGGATCGGTCCGAAAGCGTTCCGGGCGGGCGTGCTCGCGTACTTGAAAGCGCACGCCGACGCCAACGCGACGGCCGACGATCTCTGGAACGCTCTCTCCACCGCCTCGAAGATGGACGTGAAGTCGACGCTCGCCTCGTTTCTGGATCAGCCCGGAGTTCCGTTGGTGACCGTGGAGCCGCTTCCCGGCGGCCGTGCGAAGCTCAAGCAGTCCCGTTTCCTCAACGCCGGCGCCTCGGCGCGCCAGGCGCAGCACTGGCAGATCCCGGTCACGCTGCGCTATCCGGAAGGCTCGGGGACGAAGACCCTGGGCGTGCTCTTGACCGCGCCCGAGCAGGTCGTGGCCTTGGGAACCAAGACGACCCCGGCCTGGATCCACCCGAACGCGGACGAGCGGGGGTACTACCGTTGGTCCGTCCCTTCCCAGGTTTTCACGCGCTTGGCCGCCGACGCGGGGCGTGTGCTCGGCTCGCGCGAGCGCGTGGGCTTCCTCGGCAACGCGTCGGCCCTTCTGAACGCGGGTCAGCTCCGCGGCGAAGACTACGTCAAGGTCCTGGAGTCGTTTGCGGCCGACGCCGATCCGGAGGTCGTGGGCAACGTGGTCGAAGGACTCGACACGCTCCGTGAGACGTTTTTCGCCGAAGGGCGCGACACGGCCTTTGCACCGTTCGTGCGACGAACGCTCGCACCAGCGCTGGCCCGCTTCGGCACCGCGAGGCGCGAAGGCGAGCCGGAACGCGTGACCGTCTTACGGCCGGAGCTGCTCCTTACGTTGAGCGATGCCGGACGCGACGAAGCCGTGTTGGCCGAGATGGAGCGCCTTGCGGCGGCCTACCTCGCCGATCCGGGATCGGTAGATCCATCGCTCGCGGACGCCGCGATCCAGGTGTCCGCGATCCGAGGCGACGCCGCGATGTTCGACGTCTACCGCGCTCGGTTCGAGGCGGCGAAGGTTCCCACGGACCGACGGCGTTTCCTCTCCGCGCTCGGGAACTTCCGCGAACCTGCCGTCGTCGATCGGGCGTTCGACTACGTCTTCGCGGGAGCGCTCCGCCCCCAGGAGCTGATGGCGATTCCGAGAGCGCAGGGCGCCAATCCGGCGGGCCGAGCCAAGACGTTCGCCTGGATGACCGCGCACTACGACGAGATCGCGGCACGCATCCCCGCCGATTTCATGGTCTTCATGCCGCGCTTCGCGGCGGGGTGCTCTTCCGAGCGGCTCGCCGCCGCCAAGACGTTCTTCGCCGATCCGAAGCACACCCCGCCCGGAACGTCGACGGAGCTTTCGCGTGTCGCCGAGGCGGTCGCCGATTGCGTCGGCCTGGATGCGCGGGAAGGCGAGTCGGTGCGGCGTTACACCACGGCCGACCGCTAGGCGGGTGGACTCGGGGTCGCGAGGGCCTCGGCCGCGACGAAATCCAGGACGCGGCGCGCAACGTCCCGCTTCACGCGCGCGAGCGCCCGGGAGGCCGCGGTCGCGAGCGCCGCATCGCCTCGCGCCGTGGCACGATGCCCGCGGAGCTCGAGCCAGACCGAGAGGACGTGGCGGTCCTGGATCTCGCCGAGACGGGTTTGCATCGCGCGCCACCGGTCGGGAACGCCGGACGGCGTTCCGTCGAGAAGGTCCACGAGCTCGGCGGCGTAGCGCAGGCGCCGCGCGGAACGTCGCGCCCTGTGGAGCGCCTCGGGATGCGGGCGTCGGTGCGTCGATGAGATCTCCCGCTCGATCCTCTCTTCCTCGCGATGCCTCAGGGCTGCGACCCGCTCCGTGACGACCTCCCGATCGACCGGCGTCGCCGCCGCGCACGCGCGCAAGTCGCGGCGCAGGCGGGCCACGTCGAGATCGAGCAGCGCCTCGCGCGAAAGAACGCGAGCTCGCGAGCGCGACGCAGAGAGCGAGCGCCTGAGCCTTTCGTGTCCCTCATCGGCGCTTGCCGGCGACGCCTCGAGGATGGCGATCCCCACGTCGAGGTCGCGCCCGCGCCCTGCCGCAGCCGCGAGATCGTGGAGCATCCGTCGGGCGCGGCGGGCGCGCCGTCCGTCCGGCTTGTCGGCGAGAAGGACGAGCGCCATCCGTAGGCGGCGCGCAGCGACGCGGAGGTCGTGCACCGCCTCGACGTCGCCGACCAGCGCTTTCGGGTAGACCCGGAACAGCTCGCGCGTACGACGCGTCAGCAGCCGCCTCGCGCCGGGGACGGCGGGTGCGACGGTGCGCTCGATCGATTCCATGGCGATCATGCCTCCCGCTGCGCGGCGTCGTGCGGGGGGGGCGTCTTCCAACGCCGGTGCATCCAGAGCCACAGCTCGGGCCTCTCGCGGATGCGCGCCTCGAGGAGCGCGGTCGTCTCGCACGTGATGCGGCGCACGTCGCTGTCCCTTTCGCCCGTGAGGCCGGGGAAAGTCATCCTCTCGTACACGATCCGCCATCCGCCATCGGCCTCCGGATAGGAAAACGCCGCAACGACGGCGGCGCCGGTCCTCAGGTGCATCGTGCCGACCGTGGGGATGGTGGACGAGAGCCGGCCGAAGAATGGGACGAAGATCCCGGAGTCCCGCGCATCCTGATCGATCATCACGGCGACACAGATCCCTCGTGCGAGCGCCCGGAGCGCCGCGCGCACCCCGCCCTCCTTGGGGACGAGCTCGTTCCCGGAACCCGAGCGGAGGGCCGCCAGCATCGCCTCGACCCGCGGGTTGTCGAGCGGCTTCGTGATTGCGAGGAGCGGGTACCCGAGGAAGCCCTGCATGTACCCGGCCAGCTCCCAGTGGCCGAAGTGGGCCAGGATCAGGAGCACGCCCTTCCCCTCGACGTGCGCGGCGCGAAGCGCCTCGAGCCCTTCGTAGCGGATCCGCGTCCCGATGTCCTCGGGAGTGAGACGGTGGAACGCCGCGGCATCGGCGGTGATGCGCCCGTAGTGACGCCAGCAGGCCCGCGCGATGCGCCGTCGATCGGACGGGGAGAGCCCGTCGCCGAACGCGACCGTCAAGTTCTTGAGCGCGACCCGCGTGTGCCCGCGGTCGAGCCGATAGGCCAGCTCGCCGGCTGCGGTGCCCAGAGTGAGCAGCCACGGGCGGGGAAGCCACCGTGCCAGCCCGACGAGCGACCCCGCCGCGGCGGTCTGCGCTGCCGACCGGATGCGCCTTACAAGAGGAGGACGCTCACCCATGAGCCCTAGCGCGACCTGCGGCTACTGGGACGGAGTCGATTGCGACGCGACGCCGCCGCCCCCGCCGCCACCACCGCCCGCGGCCAGCGCGACGACGAGCACTCCCCCCACGACCATGCCGACGATCGGCCCCGGCCGCTTGTACCAGGGGGCCTTGGCTTTCGTCGTCCTCTTCTTTTCCCGTTCGTCGCTTGCGGGCGCGCGCTCGGGGGGTTTGGCCGTGGGAGCGGCCGCGGCCACGGCCACGGGCGCATTCGTGAAGCGCACGTTCAACCGCGTCGTCCCCGGCGTGAGCACGCTGATCGGCGGAATGTCTTGCACCGGGAGGTTGGTGATGCCGTCGTCCGCGACGACGCCGTCGACCTTGTAGCGGCCTCCCACGGGCACCTGCAGGGCGTAGTTCCCGGCCGCGTCGGTCGGGCCGCTCGTGTATTTCGTGTTGCTGCCCACGTCGCGCAGGAGCACTTTGAAGCCGAAGGCGGGTCGACCTTCGGGATCGAGGATGACTCCCGAGATCGCCGCCGTCGTCGACTGCGCGAACAGTCCCGGCGCGCTTCCGGAGAGGAGAACGAAGCCCATGAGCATGACCAACGACCGACGGAAGATTTCGCGAGCGAACGCCCTGACCGTCATGCGAACTCCTTCGGATGCACGTGGGGTGCTACGTCGCGCGGCGATTCTCTTCCGATCGCCGGCACCGTGTCAAGGCTGACGAGGCTCGCGCCAATCGCCCGAGTCGATGACGCGACACCCGCTCCGTGGTCCCGCATAGATGTACGTCCATGCGAGCGCCGCGCCGGAATTCGCGAGCCGCACGCGCACGATGGCGCGACGGTAGAGGGAGCCGGGGACGCCGAATCCACGAAACGTCTCGATCGCGTCGAGCTCGGCGAAGAGCGTATCCGGTTCGGAAGCGAGGTAGAGCTCGCCGGCGACGTGGTTTTTCGCGCCGTCGACGATGAGTCCCGGGTAAGGGCCGAGGTTGAGGAGCGTGCCGGTCGTCGTGGCGGCCTCGCGGCCCGAAGCGTCGTGGCGCGCGAGCACGGGGTGGCGTTCCTCGCCGCCGTCCTCCGTCAACGCGATCGTCTCGATCCTCCGGTAGGTGTGCCCCTCGCTCTCCTTGCGGTCGAGCGTCGCGATTGCCTCGTCGCCGGCAACGCGAAACAGCACGCCCGCGACCGCGGCCCCTCGCGCCTCGGGGATGTCCAGCACGCCGCCGCCGCGCGTCGTCGAACGATGCGTGAACGCCAGCCTCCGGTCGGGGACGAACGCATGGACGACGCGCGTGAGCGCGATCGGCTTGAGGCTGCGTTCGACGCACCAGCGGGAGAGGTCGCTGCCGCACAGGTTGGAGCCGTAGCCGAAGTACAGCATGGACAAAGGTCAGCGTACCTCAGCCGCTACAAGCCGTCGCGCGTCTTGATCGCGAGGGCGAACAGGTCGTCGAACACCCGCTTCGCGTTGGGGCGGCGCGGCGGGTCGCCGCCGGCGTGCGCCACTTGCGCCTGACGCCGGGCGAAACGGTCGATCACCTCGAAGAGGCCGTCGGGTCCGAGCGTTTTGCGCGCTCGCGCGAGTCGCGCGGCGGCGTGCGCGATCGCGTCCCCGGTGATGCGGGCGTAGGCGTTGATCGTCGCCGAGCGTGCGGCGACATCCGCGAGAACGGCCGGCATCGGGCGGCCCGTGAGGCGGGCCCCGCGGCGGACGAGCGCGAGATAGGCCGCCTGGAACTCGCGCGCGTGGCGGCGTCTCGCCGGAGTCGAACGACGGTCGACACGGGTCGCGTAGGACGACGCCGCGATGTCGAGGACGACCTCCGACGCCACGGGCAGCGCCTGACGGGCGTAAATTCGCGAAAGCTCGCGGAGCAGGTCGCGCGTCGAATAGACCGCGTTCCACGTGATCCCGTCGGGAACCTTGACCGGCCCGCGCGCCGTTCGCGCCGTCTCGAACCACCGGTGGGCGCGATCGAAGCGCTTCACGAGCGGACGGGCGCGCGCGAGCAGGAGCGATTCCGTCTTCGGGTCGAAACCCACGCGTCGCAGCAGGAGGCGGTCGCGCGTCTCGACGAACGCGGCGTCGAAGACCTGGAGCAGCGGGTCCTTGGCGAACGCCGCCAGGGGCGCGCGGCGGCCCTCGATCAATGCGTGCGCGATCTGCGCGAAGCACCGGACGATCGTGCGCGCCTTCGCCTTCTGCTCCGGGATCGTCGTCGACCAGCGCGGCCCGTCGTCGAATCGATACTCGCGATGGTAGAGACCGAATTGCCGGACGGAGCCGTAATCCACGATGGAGCCGTCGAGCAGGACGTTGTCCCCGTCCCAGTCGAGCCAGCAGAACACGTACTCACGCTCGAAGATCGCGGCGGCGCGGCCGAACGCGCGTGCCGCGGCCTCGGCGAAGGCGCGATACCCTTCGACCGTCGTGCGAGTCGCCGGGAGCGCGCCGTTTTTCCTCTCCCGCGCGATCGCGTAGTCGACCGCGGATTTCAGGCGCGGCAGGTCGTTCTGCTTCAACGGGGCGAACAGGTGCGAGGGGCGAAGGAGATTGCGCGCCGCGCGCACGTTGACCGCGAAAGCGGCGGGGAGAGAGATCACCGCGAGCACGCGCTCGGTCGGCACGCCGTTCCTGTGGAGGACCTCGCTCATCACCGCGGCCGCCAGGCCTTCCTCGACCGACGCGGTACCGCAGCCGTACGACGCGGTGCGGCTTCCCGTCTTGTAGAAGCGCTTGGTTTCTGCGGTCGCCGGGCACAGGCAGGTGACGCCCGTGCCGCAGCTCGAGACGTCCCAGCTCACTCCGGCGTGGCGCCACGTTCCGTTCCACACGCTGCGCCCGTCCCCCGAGGTCGTGCCGCGGCGGTCGGGGTGCTGGAGCTGCAAGTAGCGCGTCGCCATGTAGGGGTGGGGGAGGAGGTCGCGGGGTGGAACGCGAACGGCGTGGGCCAGGTCGTACTCGTTGACGATCACGAGAGCGAACGCGTCCAGGAGCGCCCTGCGCAACGCAGGAGTCATGGTGTCCGCATGGCTCGCGGGGATCAACCCCATCTCGCGCGCCAAGCCGTAGTTGAAGAACGCGACCTCGCCATCGCGCCGTCGCCGCGCCCGGTAGTCGACGTGACCGCCGGGAACCGCTTCGCGAAAAGGATGACGGCCGTCGATGCGCGCGAACGCGGAGTACGGGTCATGCTCCCGTGCGACGTCGAAGGCACCCGGCAACGCGGTCTCCTCTCCTTTGTCGATACCGGGGAGAAAGCTAGTGTCCGCCACCCGCCCGACGCAAATCCGTCGCTTCCGTGGCACCATGACGCGGTCGAGGAGGTCGATCGAGCGTGGCTGAGCAGTCCAACAACCCGCAGTACCGCGAGATGGCGGACGAGTCGATGGTGCGCAATCTGGCGCGCCAGGCCGAGGCGATTTGGCCGCAGGAATCCGCGATCTTCCGAGGCTACGGCCTGCCGGACGATCCGGACATCCTCGACGTCGGCTGCGGGACGGGGGAGATCACGGCGCGTCTCGCGAAGCTCTACCCGCGGGCGGCGCTCATGGGCGTCGATCTGATCGCGAGGCATCTGGAAGTCGCCCGAGAGCGGTGCGCCGGGCTTGGCGAACGCGTCGTGTTCCGTGAGGCCGATGCCTTCGCGCTCCCGTTCGCGGACGCCGCGTTCGACCTCGTCGTCTGCCGCCACATGCTGCAGGCGGTGCCGCGCCCCGATGGGGCGATGGCCGAAATGGTGCGCGTCCTACGCCCCGGGGGACGCCTGCACCTGCTCGTCGAGGACTACGGGATGATCCACATGCACCCGACCCGCCTCAACGTGGATCTCTTTTGGATCGAGGGGCCGCCGGCCTACGGTGCCGCGATCGGAACCGACCTTCACATCGGGCGCACGGGTTACGGCCGGCTGAAGGCGCTCCCCGTGGAGGACATCGCCCAGCACTACGTCGTCGTCGATACCCTTCGCGTGCCGCGCGCGACGTTCGCCGCGATCTGGGAGGCCTGGCGGGACGGCTACGCCGATACGATCGGACAGCACACGCGCTTCACCCGCGCGCAGGCCCTCGAGCTTTTCGAGGACATGATCGCGTGCATCCGCAATCCCGACGGCTACGCGGTGTGGCAGGTGCCGATCCTCTCGGCGCGTAAACGCAAGGGCCCCGCCGCGTGAAACGGCATTCCTCGGTGCCCGTTACGGATTTCGCGGTGGCGCCCGGCCGCGATACGCGGTAAACCGGAGACGATACGGCGGGAATCACGGCCGCCGCGGGGAGGGAGTCATGCGCCGTTGTCGTTTCCTCGGGACATGGGGGATCGTCTTTGCCTCGATCGTGCTCGCCGGGGCTGCGTGGGCGGGGACGCGGACGTACGTCGCCCTCGCCGGTCGCGACGACGAGATCCACAAGCTGGGGAGACCCGGTATCCGGTTGCGGGTCGAGGCTTCGAGCGCGAGCGACGCCGCCGTCGTCACGCGCGAGCTGGCGCGCGAGCTGGCCCAGCAGGTGCACACACGCAAGCTCGCCGAGGACGAGCCCGGCGATTACGACCTCGCGATCACGTTGCGAGCGCCCCACATCGAAGGCTCGATGACGATGGTCCCGTTCGAGGCGCTGCTTGCCTCGGCGCGAGGCGAATGCTTGTGGCGTATCGAAGGGCGGTCCGACGTCGATGAGGCGCCCCTCGACGCCTCGGTTTTCGCGGGGATCGGCCGCAACGTCGTTTCCGCCCTCATCCACGACGGTTGGGTGGAACCGCGCTACGATCCGGACAACCCTCCTCCTCCGCCGCCGGGCGTAAGAAACGAGAACGGCCCCAGGTAACTCGGGTCAACGCCTACCGTCGCCGACCATTGATGCAGCTGAAGGTCCTCACCTACAACATCCACCGGGCGATCGGCGTGGACCGGCGCTTCCGTCCGGGGCGGATCGTCGAAATCCTCGCGCACCACAACGCCGACCTT
>JAYUCM010000373.1:0-2885 GCA_043740355.1 Acidobacteriota bacterium
CCTGGACGCCAGCCTCGAGCACACGGCCGGACCCCCCGGCGCGACGTCGATCGTTGCGGCGGACCGATCGGGGGCCGGAATCGGCGCCTACGTCGCGTATCGAGCGGCGATCTCGAATCGGTTCATCACGGAGGCCGGACTTCGTTGGGACCGGCAGACGTACACGGGCGACCGGCAGTGGAGCCCCCGGCTGGACCTGGTCTGGAAACCGGGGCAACGCTCCGAGGTGCGGCTCGGAGCGGGGCGCTACGCGCAGTCCCAGCGGATCCACGAGCTCCGGATCGAAGACGGCGAAACGGACTACCGTCCGCCCGAGATCTGCGAGCAAGTGGATCTCACGTACATCCATACTTTCTCGAAGCCGTGGAGCCTACGGGTCGACGCCTATCGCCACCGGTTCGGGCGGCTGCAGCCGCGCTACGAAAACCTGTTCCACCCTCTCGAGCTGTTTCCCGAGGCGGAGCCGGATCGCGTTCTCATTGCGCCGGAGGGCGCCGAGCTCCACGGCGTGGAATTCTCGCTTCGCGGCGTTGCGGGAGCGCCGCTGCAGTGGCTGGCGAATTACACGTGGTCGAGCGCGAAAGACATCGTCGACGGCATCGGGGTTCCGAGAAGCTGGGATCAGACCCACGCCGCGAACTTCCTCGTCGCCTATCGATGGCGGCCGGGTTGGTTCTTGTCGGTCGCCGGCACCGTCCATACCGGTTGGCCGACAACGCCGGTGACGGGTCGTGTCGTCACCCTCCCCGATGGCTCGACGGCGATCGAGCAAGTCGTGGGTCCACGCAACTCCGCGCGCTTCCCGACCTACGCTCGCCTGGATCTGAAGGCGGGGCGAACGATCGAGACGGCCAAGGGTAGCGTGCGGGTCGAGCTGTCGATCGCGAACCTGACGGATCGGAAGAACGCGTGCTGCGTGGATGAAGTCCACTTCCAGGCAGCGCCCGACGGGAGCGTCGCGACGTCGAAAGACCTCGGCTACTGGCTGGGGATAACCCCGTCTCTCCAGGTCCTGTGGAATTTCTGACGCGGCCTCACCGCCTCCTACGCTCCCTCTTTCTTCAGCTCCGCCCGCTCTGCGGCCATCGCGGACATCGTCCCCACCTCGTTCAAGCCGGCCTGCTTCGCGATCATCTCGGCCATCGCGAGCTTTCCGAACTCGATACCTTCCTCGACGAGGGCGAGATCGATCGTGGCGAGGGAGCGCTCGGCGGCCAGCGCCTCGATGCGTTCCTGTGTCCTGTTACGCATGAAGCCCGAGGGGATGCGCAACGCGCGCTGCGCGGCGTCATCGGTCCACGCGAAGGTGGAGACGCGGTGGACGTTCTTGGCGTCGCGGGCGACGAGCTTCTTCTCCGAATCCTCGGAAAAGGGGACAGTCCCCTTTTCCCCCAATTCGACGGGCGCACCGGTTTCGTCCTCGATGACCTTCTTGGCGAATTCGAGGGTGATGACGGGAAGCTTCTTCAGGCGCGCGCTCTTTTCGACGCGGGCCTTCGTGCGGCGGCGCTGGTAGGCGTCCTTCATCGTCCACAGCGCCTTCTTGGATTCCTCGGTCCACTTCAGCTTGTGGCCGTCGTAGGTCGTCTCTTCGGTCAACGCGCCTTCGACGGCGGCGATCCTGTCGATCATCTCGCGCGTGATGATCTCGAAGACGGTGCCGCCGCAGACGCCGCAGGCGACGGGCTGGCTTTCGGTCGCGGTGACGCCGCACTTGACGCACATCGAGATCGGCTGCGACTTCGCGCGCTCGAGCGCCACGGCCTCGGCCAGCGCCGCGGTGGCTTCCGAGGTGTACTTCGGCATGAAGCGTTCCATCGCATCGTCGATCACCGCGTTCGTGATGACCGAGTGTCCCTTCTCGACCGCGAGGCGCAAGATCCCGGTGCGTGCGATGCCCTTCACGAGCGGGGGAACGCGCTTCATCCGCTCTTCGGCCTCGGGCGTCCAGCGGATGCTCTCTTCGGCTTTGACGTCGAGCTGCGGGACCTCGAGGCGGGTCGTCAGCAGGATGTCGCAGGGGCAGGCGCGGAGCAGGTTCTCGGCGTTGCTCCCTAGCCCCGTCTCGGAGGCGGGGCTGTGCACGCCGATGCGGCCCACGACGAGGAGCCACGGGCTCGTCTTTCTCACGTGGTCCAGGACCTTCTGGAAGGCCTTCCCGTCGAGGAGGGTCTTGACGACCTCGACGCCTTCGTCTTTGGCCATGCGCTCGGCGACTTCGAGATGCGACTGGTAGATCTGCGCCAGTCCCGTGTCGATGATCTCCTCATGGAGCTGGTTCTGCTCCTCGAAGCGGAACACCTTCGCGGCTTTCTCGGTGAGCACGCCCACGATCCCGTTGAAGACCGAATAGTGCAGGTACGGGTCGTACACCGAGATCAGCTCGATCTTCTTGTCGAACCGGCGCGCCAAACCGATCGCGGTCAAGAGGGCCCCGAACGATTGCGGGCTGCCGTCGATGCCGACGAGGATCGTGTCCGTGACCTTCGCTTCGGCGCTCGGAAGCTGTTTCACCACCCAGACGTCGCGGCTGACCGTGTGCGTCACACGCTCGCAGACCGAGCCGATCTGGCTGTCGCGCACGCGGCCGATCCCCAAGGCACCCATGACGATCAGGTCGTAGTCGCCGGACTGGATGTCCTTGACGATCTCCGTGTGGTGCTTCCCGTCCATCATGCGCGGCGTGAATTCGAGATCGGATTCCCGGCAGCGCTTGGCCATCCCGTCGAGGTAGCTCTCCGAGATGAGCTTCAACCCCATCGTGATCAGGCTGTCGTGAATCTTCCGCTGCCGCTCGAGCTCGGTTTCGTCCAGGTACTCCTCGGGGAGCGTGTACTCCATCTGCTTGAAGCGGTAGTCGTGCATGCTCGCGGCGTAGACGTGGC